>NZ_JBFUAY010000038.1:0-47500 GCF_056406015.1 Rhizobium sp. P1_E1
GAAGGCGGCCGGCAAGGATATGACCAAGGTTGTCGTCGGCGGTGTCGACGCCACGCAGGACGCGCTTGCCGCCATGCAGGCGGGTGATCTCGACGTCACGGTGTTCCAGGATGCCGCCGGCCAGGGCAAGGGCTCGCTCGATGCAGCGCTCAAGCTCGCCAAGGGCGAAAAGATCGACAAGAAGGTCTACATTCCCTTCCAGCTCGTGACGCCTGCCAACGTCAAGGACTTCGTCACCAAGAACTGAGGGGAAGGCCAAGCAGGATGCGGGCAAAGCCCGCATCCTTTTCGCCTACCCGTATCCGGAGGAGATGATATGGCCGTCAGCCCGACAACCATGGCCGCCGTGCGCGCGAGCGGCGCAGTTCCGAATGCGGAATATCTCTTGAGCGCCGAGGGTGTCCGCAAGGAATTTCCCGGTGTCGTCGCCCTCGACGACGTGCAGTTCCGACTGAAGCGCGCCTCCGTGCATGCGCTGATGGGCGAAAACGGCGCCGGCAAATCGACGTTGATGAAGATCCTCGCCGGTATCTACACGCCCGACAAGGGCGATATTCGCCTGAAGGGGATCGAAATCCAGCTGAAATCTCCGCTCGACGCGCTGGAGAACGGCATTGCCATGATCCATCAGGAACTGAACCTGATGCCGTTCATGACGGTTGCCGAAAATATCTGGATTCGCCGCGAACCGAAGAACCGCCTCGGTTTCATCGATCACGGCGTGATGCACCGCATGACCGAGGAGTTGTTTACCCGGCTCAATATCGCAATTGATCCTGATATCGAGGTCCGGTTCCTGTCTGTCGCCAACCGGCAGATGGTCGAGATCGCCAAGGCGGTTTCCTATAATTCCGACGTGTTGATCATGGACGAGCCGACTTCGGCGCTGACGGAGCGCGAGGTCGAGCATCTTTTCCGTATCATCCGCGACCTCAGGGCCCAAGGCATCGGTATCGTCTACATCACCCACAAGATGAACGAGCTCTTCGAGATTGCCGACGAGTTTTCCGTCTTCCGCGACGGCCGATATATCGGCACGCATGCCTCAACCGACGTCACCCGCGACGACATCATCCGGATGATGGTCGGGCGCGAGATCACCCAGATGTTTCCCAAGGAAGAGGTGCCGATCGGCGAGGTCGTGCTCTCCGTCAAGGATCTGTGTCTCAACGGCGTTTTCAAGAACGTCTCCTTCGAGGTCAGGGCCGGCGAAATCCTCGGTGTGGCCGGCCTGGTCGGCTCCGGCCGGTCGAACGTCGCTGAAACGCTGTTTGGCGTGACGCCGGCAAGTTCCGGCTCGATCGAGCTCTACGGCAAGCCGGTGACCATTTCTTCGCCGACCGAGGCCATCCGCAATCGCATGGCGTTCCTGACCGAAGACCGGAAAGATACCGGCTGCCTGTTGATCCTCGATATTCTCGAGAACATGCAGATCGCCGTTCTGCAGGACAGATACGTCAAGGGCGGCTTCGTGCAGCAGGGCGCAGTCGAGGCAACCTGCGAAGACATGGCAAAAAAGCTGCGCGTGAAAACGCCCAATCTTTACGAGCGGGTGGAAAATCTTTCGGGCGGCAATCAACAGAAGGTGCTGATCGGCCGCTGGCTGCTCACCAATCCGCGCATCCTCATCCTTGACGAGCCGACGCGCGGCATCGATGTCGGCGCCAAGGCGGAAATCCACCGGTTGGTCGTGGAGATGGCGCGAAACGGCGTGGCGGTGGTGATGATCTCGTCCGAGATGCCCGAGGTTCTCGGCATGAGCGACCGCATCATGGTCATGCACGAGGGACGCGTGACCGGTTTCCTCAATCGCGACGAAGCAACGCAGATAAAGGTGATGGAGCTGGCTGCGCAGTGATGCGTCGACGGCGATCGTCCAAGGGAGGTTTGACATGACTACCAAGGCAGCAGAGAGCGCGGCTCCGCTCGCAACCCGGCAAAGGCGGCGGCGCATACCGACGGAACTCAGCATTTTCCTCGTGCTCGTCGGCATCGCACTCATCTACGAAGTGCTCGGCTGGATGTTCATCGGCCAAAGCTTCCTGATGAATTCGCAGCGTCTGACGATCATGATCCTGCAGGTCTCCGTCATCGGCATCATCGCCGTCGGCGTCACGCAGGTCATCATCACCGGCGGCATCGACCTTTCGTCGGGTTCGGTCGTCGGCATGACGGCGATGATCGCAACGAGCTTTGCCCAGTCCTCGACCTGGGGACGGGCCGTCTTTCCCTCGCTGACCGACCTGCCGGCTTTCGTGCCCATCGTCGTCGGTCTGCTGATCGGGGCGGCGGCCGGCCTCGCGAACGGCGCGCTCATCGCCTACACCAAGATCCCGCCGTTCATTGCCACACTTGGCATGTTCGTTTCGGCCAGAGGCGTGGCGAAGTGGTATACGAAGGGACAGCCGGTTTCCGGAATCACCGAGCAGTTTCATTTCATCGGAACGAAAGCCTGGCCGGTTGTCGTCTTCCTGGTCGTTGCACTGATCTTTCATATCGCGCTGCGCTACACCCGCTACGGCAAGTTCACCTATGCCATCGGCGCGAATCCGCAGGCCGCGCGTGTTTCCGGCATCAACATCGAGGCTCATCTCGTCAAGGTCTATGTGATTGCGGGATTGCTTGCCGGCCTTGCCGGTATCGTCACTGCGGCACGTGCGGAAACCGCACAGGCCAGCATGGGTGTCGGATATGAACTTGACGCGATCGCCGCGACCGTCATCGGCGGCACCTCGCTCACCGGCGGTGTCGGGCGCATCACCGGCACAGTCATCGGCACCATCATTCTCGGCGTCATGACCTCCGGCTTCACCTTCCTCAGGATCGACGCCTACTACCAGGAGATCGTCAAGGGCCTCATCATCGTCGCGGCTGTTGTCATCGACGTCTACAGACAGAAGAAACGCCGCAAGCACTAATTTCCGGCAGCGTGATCCGATAGTTTTGCGGGGGCCTCGGCCCCCGTTCCGTTTTGAGAGCATGATGCCGAAGAATGTGAGCGGTTTTCGGACGACATCACGCTCTAACTATTTAACTTAGAAGAGCATTCAGATTTTAAGCCGAACTGGCCGAAAATCATCCTGTTCCAGCGTCGATGACGGATTTTTAAAAAAAGAGGTGGCGAATTCCGTCAGCTTTTCTATTCTGCCGCTTCATTCGCCCGCTCGGGCAGCGCAGGAAGACAGATGCAATTCGTATTTGACGGTCACAACGACGTTCTCCTTCGACTCTGGACACATTCAAAAGACGGCAGCGACCCGATCGCGGAATTCGCAGACGGCACGACGGTCGGCCATATCGATGCGCGTCGCGCCAGAGAGGGCGGTCTTTCGGGCGGTCTCTGCGCCATCTACATTCCCTCGGGCGATCTCGTCTTTGCCGATCCGGATGCTAACGGTCGCTATATCACGCCGATGGCGGCACCTCTTGATCCGCTGCCTTCCCTTGCCATCGCCAATGAAATGGCGGCGATCGCGCTGCGGCTCGACCAAGCTGGCGCCTGGCGGCTCTGCCGGACGGTGAAAGATATCCGCGGCGCCATGGCGGATAACATTTTTGCCGCCGTCTTGCATATGGAAGGTTGCGAGGCGATCGGCGCCGATCTCTCGGCGCTCGAGGTATTCTACGCGGCGGGGCTGCGGTCGCTCGGGCCGGTCTGGAGCCGGCACAATGTCTTCGGTCACGGCGTGCCCTTCGCCTTCCCAATGTCGCCGGACACGGCGCCCGGCCTGACCGATGCCGGCTTCGCGCTGGTCAGGGAATGCAATCGCCTCGGCGTCCTGATCGACCTTGCTCATATCACCGAGAAGGGTTTCTGGGACGTGGCGAAGACGACGGATCAGYCGTTGGTCGCCACTCATTCCAATGCCCACGCCCTGACGCCGGTCGCGCGCAACCTGACAGACAGGCAGCTCGATGCGATCCGCGAAAGCCGCGGGCTCGTCGGCATCAATTATGCCACCGCCATGCTGCGTGCCGACGGCCGCTCGGACAGCGATACGCCGCTTGCCGACATGATCCGCCATATCGACTATCTCGTGAACCGCATCGGCATCGATTGCGTGGCGCTCGGATCGGACTTCGACGGGGCCACCATTCCTGAGGAAATCGGTGATGCAGCCGGCAATCAGAAGCTGATTGCCGCTCTCAGAGAGGTTGGCTATGCTGATGCCGACCTCGCAAAACTTGCCCGTGAAAACTGGCTTCGCATTCTGGCCCAAGCTTGGCGGGAGGACCGCGCCTAAGCCTTTCCTAATCCAATCAAAAAACAGGGGAACAGACCATGATGATGACCAAACTCAGCCGCAATTTTCGCATGCTTTCCGCCGGAGCCGCGCTTTCGCTCCTGATGATGGCGGCACCCGCCGCCTTCGCCGAGACGCCGAAGGATACGCTGGTCGAAGGAGTTGCCATCGACGATATCATCACGATGGATCCGGGCGAGGCTTTCGAGCTTTCGACGGCTGAAATCACCACCAACAGCTACAGCCTGCTTGTTCGTCTCGACATGGACGATACGTCGAAGGTGAAGGGCGATCTCGCCGAGAGCTGGAGCGTTTCCGATGATGGCCTCACCTATACGTTCAAGCTCAAGTCAGGCCTGAAATTTGCCTCCGGCAACCCGGTCACCGCCGAAGATGTCGCCTGGTCCTTCGAACGCGCCGTCAAGCTCGACAAGAGCCCGGCCTTCATCCTCACCCAGTTCGGCCTGACCGGCGACAACGTCACGGAAAAAGCCAAGGCTGCCGATGCCGGCACTTTCGTCTTCACGGTCGACAAGGCCTATGCGCCGAGCTTCGTGCTCAACTGCCTGACGGCAACCGTCGCTTCCGTCGTCGACAAGAAGCTGGTGCTGGAGCATACGAAGGCGGTGACGCCGGATGCCGAGCACAAATACGACAATGATTTCGGCAATGAGTGGCTGAAGACCGGCTATGCCGGTTCCGGCGCCTACAAGATGCGCGAATGGCGCGCCAACGAAGTCGTCGTGCTGGAGCGCAATGACAATTATTACGGCGACAAGCCAAAGCTCAACCGCGTCATCTACCGCTACATGAAGGAAAGTTCGGCGCAGCGGCTGGCGCTCGAAGCTGGCGACATCGATATCGCCCGCAATCTCGAGCCGGGCGACCTCGATGCCGTTGCGAAGAATGCCGATCTGGCGACGACGAGTGCGCCGAAAAGCACGATCTATTATGTCAGCCTGAACAACAAGAACGAGAACCTGAAGAAGCCGGAAGTCCAGGAAGCTTTTAAGTATCTGGTCGACTACGACGCGATCGGTGCGACTTTGATCAAAGGGATCGGCGAAATCCACCAGACTTTCCTGCCGAAGGGACAGCTCGGTGAGCTCGACGAGAATCCCTACAAGCTCGATGTCGCCAAGGCCAAGGAACTGCTCGCCAAGGCCGGCGTGCCTGATGGTTTCTCGATCACCATGGACGTGCGTAACACGCAGCCGGTGACGGGCATTGCCGAATCCATGCAGCAGACGCTGGCACAGGCCGGCGTCAAGATGGAAATCATCCCCGGCGACGGCAAGCAAACGCTGACCAAATATCGTGCCCGCACCCACGACATGTATATCGGCCAGTGGGGTTCTGATTATTTCGACCCGAATTCCAATGCCGACACCTTCACCGGCAACCCCGACAATTCCGATGCCGGCACGGTGAAGACGCTCGCATGGCGCAACACCTGGGAAGCGCCGGAACTCGACAAGCAAGCCAAGGCCGCACTTCTCGAACGCGACGCAGCCAAGCGCGCCGCCATATATCAGGACATCCAGAAGAAGTACCTGGCAAACAGCCCCTTCGTCTTCATCTTCCAGCAGACCGAGGTGGCTGGCTACCGCAAAAGCGTGAAGGACTTCAAGCTGGGTCCGAGCTTCGACACCAATTTCGTCGGTCCGATCGCCAAGGAATAATCCGGCGGGATTGAGTGGCTTGAGCACCATCGAAACAACACAGGAGGCGCGGCCCCGAAAGGGCCGTGCCGGCGCCTTTGCAAAGGCGTTAGGGCGGTTTTTGTTTGCCGCCGTCACCACCTATCTCGGCCTGCTGGCCGTCACCTTCTTCATCGGCCGCGTCGTGCCGATCGATCCCGTGCTCGCCATCCTTGGCGATCGCGCACCCAACCATGTCGTCGAGCGCGTGCGCCAGGAGATGGGCTTCAACCTGCCGCTCTACCAGCAGTTCTTCATCTATATCAAAGGCATCCTGTCCGGCGATTTCGGCAATTCGGTCCTGACGACCAATCCGGTGATGGTCGATATTCGCCGTGCATTTCCGGCGACAGTGGAGCTCGCGACGCTCGGAACGCTGATCGGCGCTTTCGTCGGCGTGCCGCTCGGGGTTCTCGCCGCGGTGCGCCGCGGCAGCATCGTCGACCAGGTGGTGCGGGTCATTGGCTTGATCGGTTATTCGGTGCCGATCTTCTGGCTGGCGCTGATCTCGCTTGTGATCTTCTATGCGCAACTGCGCTGGGTGGCCTTTCCCGGCCGCATCGACATCGTCTTCGAATACACGTTCACGCCGATCACCGGCTTCTACCTGCTGGACAGTGCCTGGCAGGGGCAGTGGGATGTCTTCTATGATGTCTTCCGCCACATCATCCTGCCTGCCTCCTTGCTCGGATATTTCTCGCTCGCCTATATCAGCCGGATGACGCGCAGCTTCATGCTGAACGAGCTTTCCCAGGAATATATCGTCGCCGTACGTGCCAAGGGGCTTTCGGAAACGCGGGTGATCTGGGGCCATGCACTGCGCAATGCCGCCGTGCCGCTCGTTACCGTCATTGCGCTTTCCTATGCCGGCCTGCTCGAGGGATCGGTGCTGACCGAGACCGTCTTTTCCTGGCCAGGCATCGGGCTCTACATCACCAATTCGCTGCAGAACGCCGACATGAACGCCGTGCTCGGCGGCACGATCGTCATCGGTACGGTCTTCATCGGCATCAATCTTCTGTCCGATCTTCTCTACCGGACGCTCGACCCGAGGACGCGAAATCGATGACGGCCAATGCCAGCCCATCTCCTGCGATGAGCCGCCGCGAATGGCTGCTCTCCGACCGGCCGCAATCGCGCATGCAGGCCCGCCTCGGCCGCACCTATGTCACCTGGCGGCAGTTCACGGCAAACAGGCTCGCTGTCGTCGGCCTGCTGATCATCGTGGCGCTGCTTTTTATCGCCGCCTTTGCCGATGTGATCGCCACGCATAATCCCGTTGTCGGCGATCTGCGCAACGCCCGCCTGCTGCCGCCCGGCACGGGGGAATTCTGGCTCGGTTCGGATGACCAGGGCCGTGATATTTATTCCCGGCTGATCTACGGATCGCGATTGACGCTCCTTGTCGTCGCGCTCGTTGCCGTCATCTCGGCACCGATCGGGTTGATCGTCGGCACCGTCTCCGGTTATGCCGGAGGCTGGGTGGATGCGACGCTGATGCGCATCACCGATATCTTCCTTGCCTTTCCGAAGCTGGTGCTGGCGCTTGCCTTCGTCGCCGCTCTCGGTCCCGGCATCCAGAACGCGATCATCGCCATCGCCATCACCTCCTGGCCGCCCTATGCGCGCATCGCTCGTGCCGAGACGCTGGCGGTCCGGCGTTCCGACTATATTTCGGCGGTGAAGCTGATGGGTGCCTCGCCGCTTCGCATTGTCGTGCGCCATGTCATGCCGCTCTGCATTTCCTCGCTGATCGTGCGCGTGACGCTCGACATGGCGGGCATCATCCTGACGGCGGCCGGTCTCGGTTTCCTCGGCTTGGGCGCGCAGCCACCATTGCCGGAGTGGGGTGCGATGATCGCCTCGGGCCGGCGCTTCATCCTCGATCAATGGTGGGTCGCGGCGATGCCCGGCATCGCCATCCTCATCGTCAGCCTCGGCTTCAATCTCCTCGGCGACGGCCTGCGCGACGCGCTCGATCCGAAGGAGAGCGGCCAATGACGACACTTCTGACGGTGGACAAGCTCAAGGTCAGCTACCCCACGCGCACGGGCGTGATCGAGGCCGTGCGCGGCGTCTCCTTCACGCTCGGCAAGGAAAGGCTCGGCATCGTCGGCGAATCCGGTTCCGGCAAGTCGCAGACCGGACGGGCGATCATGGGCCTGACGCCGAAACACGGCATCGTCACGGCCGACAGGCTTAATTTCAACGGCATCGATCTGATCAATGCGTCTGCCGGCGAAAGGCGCAGGCTGCGGGGCAAGCGCATCGCCATGATCCTGCAGGATCCGAAATATTCGCTCGATCCCGTCATGTCGATCGGACGGCAGATCTGCGAGACACTGCGCACACATGAGAAGGTCGGCAAGGCGGAGGCGCGCGAGCGCGCGCTCGCCATGCTGGAAGCGGTGCAGATCCGCGACCCGAAGCGTGTCTTCGACCTGCATCCGCACGAAGTTTCGGGCGGCATGGGGCAGCGGGCGATGATCGCCATGATGCTCATTGCCGGGCCTGAGCTGCTGATTGCCGACGAGCCGACCTCGGCGCTCGACGTGACGGTGCAACTCGACGTGCTGAGGATCATGGACAAGCTGGTGTCCGAGCGCGGCATGGGGCTGATCTTCGTCTCCCACGATCTGAGGCTGGTCTCTTCCTTCTGCGACCGCGTCATCGTCATGTATGCCGGAAAGATCGTCGAGGAACTGGCGGCGGCCGATCTCAAACATGCGCAGCATCCCTATACGCAAGGACTGCTGAATTGCATGCCCGAGATCGGTGCAAACCGCCATCCGCTGCCGGTGCTCGACCGCAAGCCGGAGTGGGCGGCATGAGTGCAGCTCTCCAAGTCGACAATCTCAGCGTCGTCTACGACCATTTTCATGCGCTGAAGGATGTCAGCATCGCCGTCCAACACGGCGAATCCTTTGGCCTCGTCGGTGAGTCCGGCTCGGGAAAATCGACCTTGCTGCGGGCCGTTGCAGGGCTTGCGCCGATCAGCGGCGGCGCGATCCACATCGACGACGAAGTGTTGAAAGGTTCGAAGCGCAGCAAAGTCTTCTACCGGCGCGTGCAAATGGTCTTCCAGGATCCTTATGGTTCGCTGCATCCGCGCCAGACCATCGACCGGCTTCTGCTCGAACCGCTTGCAATCCACGGCATCGCCGACAGCGACAAGCGCATCGCCCGGGCGCTCGACGAGGTCGGCCTCGGCAATGGTTTCCGTTTCCGCTACCCGCACCAGCTCTCCGGCGGCCAGCGCCAGCGCGTGGCGATCGCCCGGGCGCTGATCGTGGAACCGTCAATCCTGCTGCTCGATGAGCCGACATCGGCACTCGACGCCTCGGTGCAGGCCGAGGTGCTGAACCTGCTGGAGCAGATCCGACGCGACCGCAAGCTCACCTTCGTGATGGTGAGCCACGATCTCGGTGTCGTCACCCATATGTGTGAGCGGCTCGCCGTGATGCGCAACGGCGCCGTCGTCGAGCGGTTGAGCTCGCAAGAGCTGGCGACGGGTGCGGTTCATGAGGACTATACGAGAAATTTGATGATCGCGAGCAAGGGTTTCGTCAAAGCCTGAAAGCCAATCTTTTCAAACCTTTGAAAAGAAAAGATCGGCGGCGCTGTTAAGGATAATGTTTTCCTAAAAGACGACCATTCGACTAGACTATTGACAGCTGCCTTGCTTCTGTCATGATCCCGTTAACGTTTGTTAGCTTTCGTGATCGATGGAGGTTGAAGCATGTTCTTTCTCGGTGGGATGACCATGGGCTACCTCGATCCTCCGGTTAAAACCGATCGCCGGGAACAGATTTCGGTATCCCTTCCCGCGGAAAAGGACCGCCGGCTGATCGAGGCTTCCTCCAACCCGCCTGAGAAGGAGAGTGCCGTCGAGCGCTCGTTGATCTGGGCATGGCGCACGCTCTGCTAAAAGGGCTGGTTGAATTTTCTCTTCCGTTCGCTCTAGACGGAATTTTATCTCTACCTACTTGATAGAGAAAATAAGAATATAAGCGCGAGCCGCACAACCGGCCGCACGAGAACAACGGAGGCGACATATGGCAGATCTGGGTATTTCGCATGCTCACGTGAACCAGTATGGTTCCGTACCGACCAAGAAGCCGCTCACCACACGCCACAGGCTTCAGACGGTGCTTCATGGAGCGATCTTCACCGCGGCGTTCCTGTTCGTCGTGGCCATGGTTTGCGGCGTCGTCGGGTAATCCGGTGGAAGATTGAGCGTCGGCAGATGCCGGCGCTGCGGCGGTTTCCGCCCTTATTGAATTCCGAACATTAATTTGTCTCGGCTTTCTCACTCATCGTCATTCTTCTATTCTTTTCACGCCATCCAAAGCGCGCCACGGCGAACTTGCTCATGCGCGGGGTGCAGGCTCGCCCAAATCGCTGTCAGGCGTAGGATCTGGCGATCGTCTTCTTTTCTTTTTCTGAAATCGAAGCTGTTGATCGCCGGGACCAGGGGCCGGCATTTTCGTCATTCCCACCGCCCAGACAAGCTCGGCGGGCAAGCGGTGAACGCCTCTTGACTTGAATTATCCCGATAGTGTCCAAATTTTCGACATGGCTTTCGCGGAGAGGTATCGATGGTCTCGATCCTGTCGGGCCGCGTCCTGAACCAGGGCTTAGCCCGTCTGCATCGCTTGCCAAGTGTCGTTCACCCCCACTTCATCGATCTTTGAAGAATAGGGCTCCGTTCATGTAGCAGTCATGATAAGCAGTGCAAAAGGCTGAGCAAAACAGCCATAACTTCGTTTGGATCCAGAACCGAACCCATGTCTATTTCCAATCTTTCTCCGAGCCTTTCGCGCGAACCCGAGACGAAGCAGATCGATCATAACGATTCGATCCGCTCGACCTATCTTTCCATCGAGGACATCAAGGCGATGGGCGATGCGGTCGCCCGCAACGGCGTCGACAAGCTGCCGGCTTTCGCTCCCTTCGATTTCTTCGCCCGCCATAAGGAAAACGAGAAGGAAATTCTGCGTGTCTACCGGACCACGGCGACCGACGTCGAAGCCGGCGAGACGATCACGCCGGCGGCAGAATGGCTGCTGGACAATCATTATATCGTCGAAGAGGCGATCCAGGAGGTGCGGCGCGACTTCCCTCGCCGCTTCTATCGCGAATTGCCGACCATGGTCGTCGGCGGCGTCGAGGTGCCGCGCACCCTCGTGCTTGCCTGGCTCTATGTCGCTCATACCCATAGCACGATCTCGCAGGAAAGCCTGACGGCGCTGGTCGATGGCTTCCAGGCCAGCGAGACGCTCAGGATCGGCGAACTCTGGGCGTTGCCCTCCCTCGTGCGCTATGTGCTCGTCGAAAACCTTCGCCGCATTTCGAGCCGTGTCGAAGCAAGCCGCCGCCTGCGCCGCCGCGCCAACGAGGCGGCCGATGAATTGGTGCGCCTAACGGATCCAGCCGGGGCGACCGCGTATCTGAAGACGCTGGAATCGCTTGCCGAGGACAATACCTTCTCGACGCAGTTCCTCTATCGCCTGCGCGACGGCTCGCAGACGTCGAGCCTGGCGATCACCTGGCTCGATGCGCGGCTGGAAGAGCTCGGCCGCAACACCGAAGAGACGACGACGGCCGAACACAGCCGACTCTCTTCCGGCAACGTGACGATGGGCAACATCATCCGCAGCCTTCGCGAGATCGATGACGCCGAATGGTCGGTCTGGGTCGAGCAGGTCAGCCATGTCGACAAGCTGCTCTGGGAGCATTCGGATTACGGCATCCTCGATTCCGGCTCGCGCAACAAATATCGCAAACAGATCGAGAAGCTGGCCAAGCGCTCGCCGCTGACGGAAATGGAAATCGCCCAGCTGGCGCTCGACATGACTGACGCCGCCAAGGCCTCCGACGAGCCGCAGCCGCACGAACCGAATGTCGGCGGCTTCCTGTCGGGCGCGCAGCGGCCGAAGCTCGAGGCGCGGGCGAACTATCGCCCGACGATCATCCAGCATTTTGTGCGCGCCGTGCGCCGGTTCAACTGGCTGGCGATTGCCGTGCCCGTCATGCTGCTGACCATCATCGCCATGGCGATCGTCGGCAAATTCATGGCGAATGCCGGCATGGGTGCGTTTGAAATCGCCTTGCTGCTGATCATGTTCTCGGTGCCGGCGTCGGAGGGGGCGACAGGTCTCTTCAACACCTTGCTATCCTTCTTCGTGACGCCGGCGCGCCTCGTCGGCTACGAGTTCAAGGAAGGCATTCCGGAAGATGCGCGCACGCTGCTCGTCGTGCCCTGCCTGATCTCGAACCGCGACAGCGTCGACGATCACGTTCGCAATCTCGAGGTTCATTATCTCGCCAATCCGCGCGGTGAGATCTATTTCGCGATGCTCAGCGACTGGCCGGACAGCGAGGTCGAGGAAACGCCTGCCGATCTCGAGGTTCTCGATTATGCCAGGCGCGAGATCGCCAATCTCTCCGCCCGCTATGCCTATGACGGCAAGACGCGTTTCTATCTGTTGCATCGCCGCCGCCTCTACAATCCCGCGGAAGGCGTCTGGATGGGCTGGGAGCGCAAGCGCGGCAAGCTGCACGAGCTGAACATGCTTCTGCGCGGCGACCGCGACACGACCTATCTGCCGGGCGCCAATACCGTGCCGGCCAATGTGCAATATGTCATGACGCTCGATGCCGATACGCGCCTGATGCGCGATGCCGTCACCAAGCTCGTCGGCAAGCTCTATCATCCGATCAACCGCCCGGTCATCAATCCGAAAACCGGCCGCGTCGAAAGCGGCTATGGCGTCTTGCAGCCGCGTGTCACCCCGTCGCTGACGACGGGCAAGGACGCGTCGGTCTTCCAGCGCGTCTTTTCAATCAACCGTGGCCTCGATCCTTACGTCTTCACCGTTTCCGACGTCTATCAGGATCTCGCCGGCGAAGGCACCTTCACCGGCAAGGGCCTTTACCATGTCGATGCCTTCGAAGCGTCGTTGAAGGGCCGGATCGACGAGAACTCCGTGCTCAGCCACGATCTTCTCGAAGGCTCGATGGCGCGTTGCGCGCTCGTCACCGATCTCGAACTGGTGGAGGATTTCCCGATCCGCTACGAGGTGGAAACCTCGCGCCAGCATCGCTGGGCACGCGGCGACTGGCAGCTTCTCCCCTACATGTTCAATCCGAAATACGGCGTCACGGCACTCGGCCGTTGGAAGATGTTCGACAATCTGCGCCGCTCGCTGACGCCGATCGCCTGGTTCTTCGCCTCCGTGCTCGGCTGGTATTTCATGGGTCCGCTCGGGGCGCTGATCTGGCAGATTCTGCTGATCTTCTGCCTCTTCGTCGCGCCGACGCTGTCGCTCATCAACGGCATCATCCCGCGCACCAGCGATATCATCGCCCGCGCCCATCTCTATACGGTCTGGTCCGATATCACGGCCGCCAATGCGCAGGTTGCGCTGCGCATCGTCTTCATCGCCGATTCGGCTTGCATGATGGCGGATGCGATCGGCCGTTCGCTCTATCGCCTGTTCGTCAGCCGCAAGCTGATGCTGCAGTGGCGGACCGCCGCCAGCGTTCAGGCCGGTGGCCAGGGCACGCTGATCTCCTATTACAAGGCGATGTGGCATGCGCCGGCGCTGGCGCTGCTGGCGCTCGGTTTCGCAGCCCTTCCCGGTGACAACRCCTTTCTCGTCGGCATTCCCTTCGCGCTGCTGTGGATCCTCTCGCCTGTCGTCGCCTGGTATGTCAGCCAGTCGGCGGAGACCGAGGACCGGCTCGAGGTCGCCGATTCCGTGTCGAGCGAACTGCGCAAGATCGCCCGGCGCACCTGGCGTTATTTCGAGACCTTCACGACGGCCGAGCAGAACTATCTGCCGCCGGACAATATCCAGGAAACGCCGCATGTGATTGTCGCGGCGCGCACCTCGCCGACCAATATCGGCGTCTATCTGCTTTCCGTCGTTTCCGGCCGGCATTTCGGCTGGTTCTCCTTCGAGGAGACGCTCGAACGGCTGGAGCAGACGATCGCGACGATCGACAGAATGGAGAAATTCCGCGGCCATCTGTTCAACTGGTATCACACCGATACGCTGCAGACGCTGGGCCCCCGTTACGTCTCGGCCGTCGACAGCGGCAATCTCGCCGGCCATCTGATCGCCATTTCGTCGGCCTGCCGCAACTGGGCCGAGGCGCCGTCCGCCCATATGCAGGGCAATCTTGACGGCGTCGGCGACACGGCCGGCATTCTCCGAGAAGTGTTGGCGGATCTGCCCGATGACCGCAAGACCGTGCGCCCGCTGCGCCGGCGCCTGGAGGAGCGCATCGTCGGCTTCCAGAACGCGCTTGCCGCCGTCAAACGCGAGCACGAATTCGCCTCGATCCGCATCATCAACCTTGCGGTTCTCGCGCGCGACATCGAGAAGCTCGCCGCCAATCTCGACCATGAGGTCAAGTCGAAGCAGAGCGAAGAGGTCACCCAATGGGCGGCATCCCTGGTGAAGGTCTGCGAGGCGCATATTTCCGACAGCACCTTCGACCTTTCCAAAGTCGATGCGCTGCGGCCGCGCCTGGTGGCGCTGCGCGACAAGGCGCGCGATCTCGCCTTCTCGATGGATTTCGGCTTCCTGTTCCGGCCGGAACGGCGTCTGCTGTCGATCGGCTATCGCGTCGAAAGTGGTGAACTCGATCAGGCTTGTTATGACCTTCTCGCCTCGGAATGCCGCCTGACCAGCCTCTTCGGCATCGCCAAGGGTGACCTGCCGACGGAACACTGGTACCGCCTCGGCCGCCAGGTCGTGCCTGTGGGGTCGCGCGGTGCGTTGGTTTCCTGGTCCGGCTCGATGTTCGAATATCTGATGCCGCCGCTCGTCATGCAGGAGCGCGGCGGGGGTATTCTCAACCAGACCAACAATCTGGTCGTCGTCGAGCAGATGAATTACGCCCGCAAGCTCGGTATTCCCTGGGGTATTTCGGAAGCGGCCTTCAATGCCCGCGACCATAACCTCAATTATCAGTACACGAATTTCGGCGTGCCCACGCTCGGCCTGAAGCGCGGCCTCGGCCATAATGCCGTCATCGCGCCCTATGCCTCGCTGCTCGCCAGCCAGTACGATCCGCCAGCCGCGCTGGAAAACCTGCAGAAGCTGCGCAAGCTCGGCGCACTCGGCAAATTCGGCTTCCACGACGCCGTCGATTTCACGCCGACGCGCGTGCCGGAAGGCAAGAAATGCGCGGTGGTCTACAATTATTATGCCCATCACCACGGCATGTCGATCGCGGCGGTCGCCAACGTCGCCTTCAACGGTCATCTGCGCGAGCTCTTCCACGCCGATCCCGTCATCGAGGCGGCGGAGTTGCTGCTGCAGGAAAAGGCGCCGCGCGACATTCCCGTCATGAGCGGCAAGCATGAATCCGACACACCGGCCAGCATCCAGGACGATCTCCTGCGGCCCGAGCTCAGGAAGATCAGCGATCCGGCTTCCCGTGACCGCGAACTCGTCTTCCTGTCGAACGGTCATTATTCGGTGATGCTGACGGCGACGGGCGCCGGTTATTCCCGCTGGAACAATCTTTCCGTTTCCCGCTGGAAGCCTGATCCGACTGAAGACCGCTGGGGCAGCTTCATCTTCCTGCGCGATACTGCCACCAACGAATGGTGGTCGGCGACATCAGAGCCGAAGGGTGTCGAAGGCGAAAAGATCAAGGTCGAATTCGCCGACGAGAAGGCGCAGTTCACCAAGATGGTCGGCGACCTCACAAGCGAGGTGGAATGCATCGTCGCGACCGAGCATGATGCCGAGGCCCGTCGCGTCACGCTGCTCAACATGGGCACGGAAGACCGTTTCATCGAGGTCACCTCCTATCTCGAACCGGTGATTACCTCCGACGATACCGACAATGCGCATCCGGCATTCGCCCGCATGTTCGTCAAGACAGAGATCGGCAAGCGCGGCGACGTCATCCGCGCCGAACGCAACAAGCGCGACCCGAACGAGCCGAATATCAGCATCGCACATCTGATCGTCGACAATGCCGGCGACACCCGCCATACCGAATTCGAGACCGACCGGCGCAAGTTCATCGGCCGCGGCCGCAGCCTCGCCGATGCGGCGGCCTTCGATCCGGGTGCCACGCTTTCCGGCAGCGACGGCTTCATGCTCGATGCCGTCATGTCGCTGCGTCGCACCGTCCGCGTACCGGCCGGCAAGAAAGTCAGCGTGATCTTCTGGACGATTGCGGCGCCAAGCCGCGAGGAAGTCGACAAGGCGGTCAATCGCTACCGTCATCCCGATGCCTTCACCCACGAGCTCGTCCAGGCCTGGACACGCACGCAGGTGAAGATGCGCCATGTCGGCGTCACCTCCCAGCAGGCGGCCGCCTTCCAGCATCTCGGGCGCTATCTCGTCTATCCCGACATGCAACTGCGCAAGGACGAGGCGACCGTCGAGGCCGGCCTACAGTCGCAATCGGCGCTCTGGCCGCTGGCGATCTCCGGCGACTTCCCGATCTTCACGCTGCGCATCAACGACGACATGGATCTCGACATCGCCCGCGAGGCGCTGCTGGCGCAGGAATATCTGCGCTCGCGCGGCGTCACCGCCGATCTCGTCATCATGAACGAACGCGCTTCGTCCTATGCGCAGGACATGCAGCATGCGCTCGACGCCATGTGCGAAAACGTCCGCCGCATGGGCCAGGCCGACGGGTTGCGCCAGCATATCTTTGCGGTTCGCAGGGATCTGATGGAAGAAGCCACTTATCATGCGCTGATCGCGGCTTCCCGCGTCACGCTGCACACCAAGAACGGCAAGGTGGTCGACCAGATCAATCGCGCCGTCGCGCTGTTTGCACCCTCCAAGGAGGAACTGCAGGAGATGGAACGGGTCGAGCGCAACAAGGCCCCCGTCAAGCGTGTTGCGCCGGTGCCGCCACCTGTCGTGCCCGCCGTCATCATCGAGGAGGAAGGCGATCTCGACTTCTGGAACGGCATCGGCGGCTTTGCCCGCGACGGACGCGAATATGTCGTTCGGCTGCCTGGAGGTCATGCGACGCCGCAGCCCTGGATCAATGTCATTTCCAACGACAGCTTCGGATTCCACGTTTCGGCCGAGGGCTCGGGTTTCACCTGGAGCGTCAATTCGCGCGACTATCAGCTGACCTCCTGGTCGAACGATGCGGTGGTCAACCGTTCGGGAGAGGCGTTCTATCTCACCGATCTGGACAGCGGTGCCGTCATGACGCCGTTCGCAGCACTTTCCCGCCGGCCGGACATCCGTTTCGAAGCCCGCCACGGGCTCGGTTATTCCGTCTTCTCCAGCGTTCAGCACGATATCGCGCTTGAGCTGACGCAGACGATCGACCGCGAAAAGCCGGTGAAACTGCAACGCCTGCGCCTGCGCAACACCGGTTCGACTGGCCGCAAGCTGCGTCTCTACGGTTATGTCGAATGGATTCTCGGCAGCAATCCGGGACGCACGGTGCCTTTCATCCTGTCGAGCCATGATGAGGAGACGGGGGCGCTGTTTGCCACCAATCCCTACAGCATCGATTTTTCGAACCGCACTRCATTCTTCGCTGCGAGCGAGACACTTTCGAGTTTCTCGGCAAGCCGGCGCGAATTCATCGGTAAGGCGGGGACGATCCAGGCACCGCAGGCCGTCACTTCCGCCGCCGCTCTTTCCGGCGCGACGGAACTCGATGGTGATCCGGCCGCGGCGCTTGCAATCGACATCGAGCTCGGCGCCGGCGAAGAGCGCGACTTCACATTCTTCCTCGGCGATACGTCGACGGAAGAAGAAGCGCGCACTGTCATCGCCGATATCCGCAAGGTTTCGTTCGACGAGACCGTCGAGGCAAACCGCGCCTTCTGGCGGGATTTCACCGGCAGGCTGCAGATATCGACTCCAGATCGCGGGATGAACAATCTCGTCAACACCTGGCTGCCCTATCAGAGCCTCGGCTGCCGCATCATGGCCCGCACCGCCTTCTACCAGGCAAGCGGCGCCTTCGGCTTCCGCGACCAGCTGCAGGACACGCTGGCCTTCGTGCTGCACGAGCCCTCGCTTGCCCGCCGCCAGATCCTGAATGCCGCTTCGCGGCAATTCCGCGAAGGCGATGTACAGCATTGGTGGCTGCCGGGAACGGGTGCGGGCGTGCGTACGCTGATCTCCGACGACGTCGTCTGGCTCGCTTACGCGATCCACCACTATTGCAGCGTCACCGGCGACAAAAACGTGCTCGACGAGGAGATCGCCTTCCTGGAAGGGCCGGCACTGCTCGAAGGCCAGCACGACTCGTTCTACAAGCCGGAGATCTCCGAGAACAAGGCGAGCGTCTACGAACACGCGGCGCTGGCGCTCGATCTCGCCATCGCTCGCAAGGGGGCCAACGGCCTGCCGCTGTTCCTTGGCGGCGACTGGAACGACGGCATGAACCGCGTCGGCGTCGGCGGGCGCGGCACCAGCGTCTGGCTCGGCTGGTTCCTGGCGGGGGCATTGCGCTCCTTCATTCCCTATGCCGAAGAGCGCGGCGACACGGCCCGTGCAGGGCGCTGGTCGGCGCATCTCACCGAGCTGAAGAAGGCGCTGGAAACTGCGGCCTGGGATGGCGGCTACTATCGCCGCGGCACGTTCGACGACGGTGCGCTGCTCGGCTCCAGGGAAAGCCCCGAATGCCGGATCGATTCGATCGCGCAGTCCTGGAGCGTGCTGTCGGGCGAGGGCGATCCAGCCCGCGCCGTCACGGCGATGGATGCGGTGCTCGATCAGCTGGTCGACGAGGATGCCCGCATCATCCGGCTGTTCACGCCGCCTTTCGTCAATTCCGCCAGGGATCCCGGCTATATCAAGGCCTATCCGCCGGGCGTGCGCGAAAACGGCGGGCAATATACCCATGCCGCGACCTGGGTCGTGATGGCGCTGGCGGAGCTGAAGCGGGGCGACGATGCCTTCCGCTGCTTCCAGATCCTCAACCCGATCACCCATGCGCTCGACAAGGCTTCAGCGGAGCAATACCGCGTCGAACCCTATGTCGTTGCGGCCGACGTCTACGGAAACGAGCCTTATACGTCGCGCGGCGGCTGGACTTGGTATACCGGGTCAGCCGGCTGGCTCTATCGCGCCGCCGTCGAGGGCATCCTCGGTATCCGGCTGAAGGACGGCCGGATTTACGTGCGCCCGTCGCTCCCTTCGGAATGGGACGGTTTTGCGGCAGAGGTGGAGCAAGGCGGCGGCAAATACCGCATTTCGGTCTCAAAAGCGTCCAATGACAGCGGCTACACTCTGTCAATCAACGGCTGCGAAGTCACCGATCCCGAAGAGGGATATCCGCTCGGATAACAGCGTTCTCCACGCTGAAAAAGACGGCGATTCGCGACGGCCAAAAGGGAACCCTTTTGGCCGTCGTCGCGTTTGCAAATCGGATAATAAGGAGAGACCAATGGCAAGCACGCCGACCCAAGCCATCGTCACGGGGCGCAGTTCCCTATCCGCAGCTGCGTCAGTGCGTGACACGAGGCTCGACGTCTTGCGTGGCGTGGCCCTGATCATGATCTTCATCAATCATGTTCCCGGACAGATTTTCGAATATGTGACGACGAAGAATTTCGGTTTCTCCGATGCCGCCGAGGCCTTCGTGCTGATCTCCGGCATTGCCGTCGGCCTTGCCTATGGGGGCCGCTTCCAGCCGGGCAACCGGCTCACGGTGGCGATCAAGTCGGCAAAGCGCGCCTTCACGCTCTATCTCGCCCATATGATCACCACCTTCATGACGCTGGCGCTCTTTCTCTGCGGTGCGTGGCTGTTTCATAGGCCGGGGTTGCTGGTCGAGATCAATATCCTGGCGGTTTTGATGAACCTGAAGGAAGGCATTCCAGCGCTGCTGCTGCTCGGCCACCAGATCGGCTACAATAATATCCTGCCGATGTACGGGGCGCTGATGCTGATGGTGCCGGTCATCCTGCTCTTGAATGCGCGAAGCCCTTGGCTGGCGCTCGGTGTCTCGGGCACGGTCTGGCTGCTTGCGGGCATCTACGAAGTGGCGCCGCACAACATGCTGATCGAGGGCTATTGGTTCCTCAATCCGCTCTCCTGGCAGTTCCTGTTTACGATCGGCATCGTCTCGATGCTGCATATCAAGCGCGGCGGCACGGTCCCGCAGCATCCGCTGCTGCTGACGGTTGCTGCCGGTTACGTCATGCTGTCCTTCATCTGGGTGACCGGCCATCTCTGGATTTTCGGCAACTCGCTGGCAGCACTTGGCCTGCCGCCTGTCATCACCGGTTTCGACAAGACCTTCCTGTCGCTGCCGCGGCTGCTGCATGTGCTGGCGCTGACCTATCTCGTTATCAGCATCCCGGCACTGTCGCGTATCCTGCGCCGTCCTGCGGACCATCCGCTGACGATCCTCGGCCGCCACTCGCTGAACATCTTCGTCGCCGGCACGATCCTCGCCATGATCGGTCAGGTGGTGCTCTACATCACCAATAAGGACCAACTGATCGGTCCGCTCTTCGTGATCGCTGGGGTCGCGACACAATTCGCCTATGCCTATTATCTCGAACGCAAGCGCCAGCAGGGCAGGCTCAAGGGGAAACTTGTCGCCGATACCGCCACCATCCCCGTTCCTGTCCGCATTGGCAGAACGGCAAATGTCTATCGCCAGAACGATCGGAAATAGAGCTCGGATTTGCCCGACATGACCGATGGCCGCCGGCTCAATTTTTATGAACGAGGATATTCACCAGCTTGCCGAAGGGATCGCGCACATAGAAGCGCCTGACGCCCCAAGGCTCGTCGGCCGGGCCGTACTCGATCGGAAAGCCTGAGGCCGACATCGCCGCGAAAGCAGCATCGAGGTCGTCGACCTCGATCGAGAGGGCGGGCACCTCCGTTCCGGAACCGCCTTCGCTGGCGATGCTGAGCTGAACGTTCATCGAGCGCGGGGCGCCGAACGTCGTGATCCAGCCGTGATCCATGATGACGTCGAGACCGAGGATATCCTGATAGAAGCGCCGGGCCAGAGTGATATCCGGTGCCTGAATATTCGCGACGATGCGCAGGACCTTCATGGCTTCGCTCCCCGTTGCTCTTCGACTGGCGGAGGTTAGAGCCTTTCCGGGTTAGATTGAAGCATTCCGACTCCGTTTGAGCCAACCCGAAGGGCCGGGCATCTTTCCGCCAGGGCAGAGGCGATCGGCTCGGACGTACCAAGTGGTATGCCCTTCGCCAATCGCCTTTGCCCTGACGAAAACCTGCTCCGGCAGAATGCTTCAATCTGACCAGGAAAGGCTCTAGCGGCCGAGGTCGATTGCGGACGAATATTTGGAATTCTGCCGGCTGGCAGAGCTTGAGGGGGAGAACGATCTGAGCTTTGCCAGCGCCACTGCATCAGCCGACAGACCGGCTACGTCTGGCTGCGGCGCCTGCGGGCGGGCGAGCCGGTGGAGGACTGCTCCCGCCGGCCGCGTGCCAGCCCATGGCGCACGGGAGCCGATCTCGAACATGCGGTTGCTTGATATCTGTGACGAGCATTCGGCCTGGGGGCTCGCAAGATCGCCCGCCGGCCGCAGGATCTCTGGACCTTTGCCGCCGTCGGCGACGGGCGTCGGCCGCTCAATCATCCGGCTCCTTTTGGACCAAGAATACTTCAATCTGACCAGGAAAGCCTGCCAGGTCTCAGAGCAAACAGAAAGGCCGGAAGGAGCTACCCTTCCGGCCTTTATCTTGAAACCCGAACCGATCAGGCGGCTTCGGTGGTATGGGCCTTGCGGACTTCTTCGTCCGTCAGGATGCCGCTGGCGCGCAGCAGGGCGGCGAAGCGGCCGTTGCTGTGGCTGAGTTCGTCGAAGCTGCCCTGTTCGACGACACGGCCGTCATCCAGGAAGAGCACCATATCGGCTTCGCGGACCGTCGACAGGCGGTGGGCGATGATGAAGGTGGTGCGGTTCTGGCGCAGGTTGTCGATTGCGGCCTTGACGCGGGCTTCGGTTTCAACGTCGAGCGCCGAGGTCGCCTCGTCGAGCACCAGGATTGGCGCGTCCTTCAGAATGGCGCGGGCAATCGCGATACGCTGGCGCTCGCCGCCGGAGAGCTTGTTGCCGCGTTCACCGACATGCGTATCGTAGCGCTCCTCACGGGTCTCGATGAAGTCGGCGGCGGCGGCGGCTTCGGCCGCACGGCGCATTTCCTCTTCGCTGGCGCCTTCGCGACCAAGGCGGATATTGTCGCTGATCGAACGGTTCAGCAGGCCCGCATCCTGGAAGACGGTGGCGATGTGGCGACGCAGCGACTTGCGGGTCACCTTGGTAATGTCGGTGCCGTCGACGAGAATCTTGCCGCCCTGGGCATCATAGACACGCTGCAGCAGGTTGACGAGCGTCGTCTTGCCGGCGCCGGTCGGGCCGACGATCGCAACCGTCTGGCCTGCCTTCACCGAGAAGGAGACGTTATGCAGGCCCTGCGAGCTGTTGCCGAAGCCGAAGGAGACGTCGCGGAATTCGATCGAACCCCTGACGTCCTTGATTTCGCCGTTGCCGGCCGGCTCTTCACGTTCACGCACCGAGTCTTCCAGCGCATAGAATTCCTCGAGCTTGGAACGGGCCTCGAAAATCTGCGTGGCGAACTGGCGCATCAGGTCGAGGCGGCCGATCAACAGGTTGGCGAAGCCGATAAAGGCGATGACGTCGCCGACGCGCAGCTGGCCGGCCTGGACGAGCATGGTGCCGATGATCAGGACCACCATCATCGCGATCGTCGACGCCATACGGTTCAGTGCACTGGCGATCGCCCACCAGTCGAGCACCGGATACTGCGCTTCGAGCAGACGGTCGGCGAAGGATTTCAGCGCCCTGGTTTCGGCCTCG
Organism: Rhizobium sp. P1_E1; assembly: GCF_056406015.1. Lineage (NCBI taxonomy): Bacteria > Pseudomonadati > Pseudomonadota > Alphaproteobacteria > Hyphomicrobiales > Rhizobiaceae > Rhizobium > Rhizobium sp. P1_E1. The sequence continues at coordinate 22,776 of NZ_JBFUAY010000038.1, forward strand.
ATGCGGTTATAGCTGTGCAGGACAGAAACGTTGCTGATCGAGTCGCTGACATGCGAGAAGACGGTGTGATAATGGTTCTCGACCGAAGCCTGGCCGTCCTTGGTGCGGCTCATGACGACGCGGCCGATCAGCCAGTAGGCGATGGCGAGCACCATGAGTACGGCGGAAAGGCGCAGGTCCATCGACATTGCGGTCGGTATCAGAAGGGCAAGCGCGATGACCGTCGACAGATGGTTGCGCATGAATTCCAGCCAGAGGCCGAACAGCGTCTCGCAGGCGCGCAGCAATGTATGCAGCGCGTTGGAGGTGCCGCGCTGATGGTGCCAGCCGAGCGGCATGGAAATGATGCGGCCGAAGGCTTCCGTCAACAGTGTCGCTCGCCGGCCATGGGCCAGTCTGTCGGCCTCGCGGGCCACCAGGACGAAGGCAATGGTGTTGAAGACGGCGAAAGTCGCCCACATGAAGAGGATGGGCTTGACCTCACCCTTGCCCGAAATCGCATCGATAATGCGACCGAACAGGATCGGCTCCGCGATGGTGATCGTCGCAAGAACAATGTTTGCGACAACGACCAGGGATACGCGCAGCTTGTAGGCGCCAAGATAGCGCAGAGCTCTTGCATAGACCTTGAATAGCGTCACGTCGAACCTCTTGTGCATCTGCGAAAACGGGATAATGCGATGCTACAAAAGCCTACCTGAACGGGCGATTAACGGAGTAGTCAGGGTTCGATCGATGTGATGATTGCCGCGATCGTATTATCGCAGGATGCGACGAGTGGCCATGACGCCGAAATTGTCGCCTGGCCATATCTCGCAACAATTTGCGCTTGCATTTTATTAAATGTTTAGCACAGCATTAAATTACAGACTGCATTTATTAAAGAAGACCGTTTCGCGACCAGTTTGACCAGCCGCCGACGGCCTCATGCGGGCAACAGGTCCGGGCAAGGGGCATTTTTGTGAATATTAATTCGTTAATTCAATTGCTTGTAATTCTGGAAGAATGCTCAAATCCTGAAGCTGTCGTCACCGAGCTGGAGCAGATCCTCCACGGTTGCGGTTTCGAATATTACGGCCTGCTGCGTCATTTGCCGCAGAAACCGGTGCAGCAGAATCCAGAGTCCTGGGCTGCGGCGCTGGCCGGCCGCTGGCCGGAGCATTGGCCGCGGATATATGCCGCGAAAAAATATGCTCTGATCGATCCGATGGTGCGCTATCTCGGCCACGCGCAGCGGCCTTTCCGCTGGCGGGAGGCGATGGCGGCCTTCCACAAGGATGCGCATCAGCGCCGCATGGAGCAGATGATGGTCGATGCCTTTGGCCACGGGCTGGAGGACGGCTACATCTTTCCGATCCACGGACGCAACGGTACTCTCGCCAGCCTCAGTCTCGCCGGCAAGCCGATCGAGTTGTCGCCGGTGGAGATCGCATTGTTGGAGGCGGTGGCGCGCAAGGCCTTCTGGCGGTTGCTCGATCTGAAAGGCGAGGCGCCGGCGCTGGAAACCATCCTGCCGGCCGACACGCCGCTGACGCGGCGCGAGATGGAAATCCTGCATTATCTCGCCGAAGGCATGACTTCGATGGAGATCAGCAAGATGCTGAAGATCTCAAACCACACGGTCGATTGGTATATGAACGGTCTGCAGGATAAACTGAAGGCGAAAAACAGGCAGCAGGCGGTGGCGCTTGCCTTCCGCCACGGCCTGATAAGTTAGAGCAATTCCGCTTCTGATCGAAGCGGAACCGCTCTGGTTTTTACTTTTACGCAACTCCAGACGGAAAACCGCTTCGCACTTTTCCTGGAGTTGCTCAGCATGGCGAGAAATTGCATTTCGCAGTCGCAAGAGAAATTGAACTTTCTGTAACAAGAAGTTAAGAATTTTCTTCGCGGGTGCAGCATTGCCCGCGCCTGAACGTCTGAGGAGACCGTTTTGCCCATTTCCAAGATTCTCGTTGCCAATCGCTCCGAAATTGCCATTCGCGTGTTCCGCGCGGCCAACGAGCTTGGAATAAAAACCGTGGCGATCTGGGCGGAAGAGGACAAGCTGGCGCTGCATCGCTTCAAGGCGGACGAGAGCTACCAGGTCGGTCGCGGCCCGCATCTTTCCAAGGACATGGGTCCGATCGAGAGTTATCTGTCGATCGAGGAGGTGATCCGCGTCGCGAAACTCTCCGGCGCCGATGCCATCCATCCTGGCTACGGCCTGCTGTCGGAAAGCCCCGAATTCGTCGATGCCTGCAACAAGGCCGGCATCATCTTCATTGGCCCGAAGGCCGATACGATGCGCCAGCTCGGCAATAAGGTCGCGGCGCGCAACCTGGCGATTTCGGTCGGTGTCCCTGTAGTCCCGGCCACCGGGCCTCTGCCGGAGGACATGGCTGAAGTGGCGAAGATGGCGGAAGAAATCGGCTACCCCGTCATGCTGAAGGCTTCCTGGGGTGGCGGCGGGCGCGGCATGCGCGCGATCCGCGATCCAAAGGATCTTGCCCGCGAGGTGACGGAAGCCAAACGCGAGGCGATGGCCGCCTTCGGCAAGGACGAGGTCTATCTGGAAAAGCTCGTCGAGCGCGCCCGCCATGTCGAAAGCCAGGTTCTCGGCGATACGCACGGCAATGTCGTGCATCTCTTCGAGCGTGACTGCTCGATCCAACGCCGCAACCAGAAAGTCGTCGAGCGCGCGCCGGCACCCTATCTCTCGGAGGCGCAGCGCCAGGAACTCGCCGCCTATTCATTGAAGATCGCCGCCGCGACCAATTATATCGGCGCCGGTACCGTCGAGTATCTGATGGATGCCGATACCGGGAAATTCTATTTCATCGAAGTCAATCCTCGCATCCAGGTCGAGCATACGGTGACCGAGGTCGTCACCGGCATCGACATCGTCAAGGCGCAGATCCACATCCTCGACGGCTTTGCGATCGGCACCGCGGAATCGGGCGTGCCGCGCCAGGAGGATATCCGCCTCAACGGCCATGCGCTGCAGTGCCGCATCACCACGGAGGATCCGGAGCATAATTTCATTCCGGATTACGGCCGTATCACCGCCTATCGCTCGGCATCCGGTTTCGGCATCCGCCTCGATGGTGGCACCTCCTATTCGGGCGCCATCATCACCCGTTTTTATGATCCCCTTCTCGTCAAGGTCACGGCATGGGCGCCCAATCCGTCCGAAGCGATCGCCCGCATGGATCGTGCGTTGCGCGAATTCCGTATTCGCGGCGTGGCCACCAACCTGACCTTCCTCGAAGCGATCATCGGCCATCCGAAGTTCCGGGATAACAGCTACACGACACGCTTCATCGACACGACGCCGGAGCTCTTCCAGCAGGTGAAGCGCCAGGATCGCGCCACGAAGCTCCTGACCTATCTCGCCGACGTCACCGTCAATGGCCATCCCGAGGCCAAGGACAGGCCGAAGCCGTTGCAAAATGCTGCCGAGCCGGTGGTTCCCTACGCCAATGGCAATACGGTCAAGGATGGTACGAAGCAGCTCCTCGACACGCTCGGCCCGAAGAAATTCGGCGAATGGATGCGCAACGAAAAGCGCGTGCTTTTGACCGATACGACGATGCGCGACGGCCACCAGTCGCTGCTCGCCACCCGTATGCGCACCTATGACATCGCCCGTGTTGCAGGCACCTATGCGCATGCGCTGCCGGGCCTTTTGTCGCTTGAATGCTGGGGCGGCGCGACCTTCGACGTCTCCATGCGCTTTCTGACCGAGGACCCGTGGGAGCGCCTGGCGCTGATCCGCGAGGGCGCGCCGAACCTTCTGCTGCAGATGCTGTTGCGCGGCGCCAACGGCGTCGGCTACACCAATTATCCCGACAATGTCGTCAAATATTTTGTCCGCCAGGCGGCCAGGGGCGGTATTGATCTCTTCCGCGTGTTCGATTGTCTGAACTGGGTCGAGAACATGCGTGTCTCGATGGATGCCATTGCCGAGGAGAACAAGCTCTGCGAGGCGGCGATCTGCTACACCGGCGATATCCTGAACTCGGCCCGTCCGAAATACGATCTGAAATACTATACCGACCTTGCGATCGAGCTTGAGAAGGCCGGGGCACATATCATTGCGCTCAAGGATATGGCAGGTCTCCTCAAGCCTGCGGCTGCGAAGGTTCTGTTCAAGGCGCTGCGCGAGGCGACCAGCCTGCCGATCCATTTCCACACCCATGATACATCGGGTATTGCGGCCGCGACCGTTCTTGCCGCTGTCGATGCCGGCGTCGATGCCGTCGATGCCGCCATGGATGCGCTTTCCGGCAATACCTCGCAGCCCTGTCTCGGTTCGATCGTCGAGGCGTTGCGCGGTACGGAGCGTGATCCGGGCCTCGATCCGGAATGGATCCGCCGTATTTCCTTCTATTGGGAAGCGGCGCGTAACCAATATGCCGCCTTCGAAAGCGATCTGAAGGGACCAGCATCCGAAGTCTATCTGCACGAAATGCCGGGTGGCCAGTTCACCAACCTCAAGGAACAGGCCCGCTCGCTCGGCCTCGAAACCCGCTGGCATCAGGTGGCGCAGGCCTATGCCGACGCCAACCAGATGTTCGGCGATATCGTCAAGGTGACGCCGTCTTCCAAGGTCGTCGGCGACATGGCGCTGATGATGGTGTCCCAGGACCTGACGGTTGCCGACGTCGTCAGCCCCGAGAAGGAAGTCTCCTTCCCGGAATCGGTGGTCTCGATGCTGAAGGGCGATCTCGGTCAGCCGCCTTCAGGATGGCCCGAGGCGCTGCAGAAGAAGGCGCTGAAGGGCGACAAGCCCTATACCGTGCGTCCCGGCTCGCTGCTCAAGGAGGCCGATCTCGATGCGGAGCGTAAAGTCATCGAGACGAAGCTGGAGCGCGAGATCAGCGACTTCGAATTCGCTTCCTACCTGATGTATCCGAAGGTCTTCACCGACTTCGCGCTCGCCTCCGATACCTACGGCCCGGTCTCGGTGCTGCCGACACCCGCCTATTTCTACGGTCTCAAGGACGGCGAGGAACTGTTTGCCGATATCGAGCGCGGCAAGACGCTCGTCATCGTCAATCAGGCGATGAGCGCCACCGACAGCCAGGGCATGGTGACCATCTTCTTCGAGCTCAACGGCCAGCCGCGCCGTATCAAGGTGCCGGACCGGGCGCATGGGGCGACGGGTGCGGCCGTCCGCCGCAAGGCGGAGCCGGGCAATGCCGTTCATGTCGGCGCGCCGATGCCGGGTGTCATCAGCCGTGTCTTCGTCTCACCCGGCCAAGCCGTCAATGCCGGCGACGTGCTCGTCTCGATCGAGGCGATGAAGATGGAAACGGCGCTGCATGCGGAAAAGGACGGCACCATTTCCGAGGTGCTGGTGCGCGCCGGCGACCAGATCGACGCCAAGGACCTGCTCGTCGTTTACGCAGGTTGAATGGCTGCCGTCCTCGCAAAGACGCCCATCAGCCGACTTTGCGAGCCGGCTCCATTCACTCGATTGTGTACGATCGGCCTGTCAAAAAGTTGATTTTTCGAATGTCCGCAGCCTTCGCGCCTTGCCCGGCGCGGAGGCTTTCTCATAGACTTGCACTCTTACCACCTGCCCCCAAGACCCATCAGGAAATCATCTCCATGAGCAAATTGAAGATTGCCGTCATCGTCGGCAGCACGCGTATCGGCCGTTTTGCCGAGCATCCGGCCAAGTGGATTGCCGCTATCGCCGCCGAGCGCCAGGACATCGAGGTCGAGGTTCTCGACCTGCTCGACTACCCCATGCATTTTTTCGGTGAGCAGCGTGCGACGACCGCTGAAAGCGAAACGGCAGAGCGCTGGAAAAAGAAGCTGCGTGAATTCGACGGCTTCATCTTCACCGCTGCCGAGTACAATCACGCTCCGACGGCGGTTCTGAAGAACGCCATCGACCTCGGCGAGTTCATCCAGAAGCCGGTCGGTTTCGTCGGTTACGGCGGCGTCGGCGGCGCACGTGCGGTCGAGCATCTTCGCCTGATCTTCGTGGAAATGGGTGCGGCGTCGGTGAAAACGGGCGTGCATATCGCGCTCGGCGAATATCTCGGCGTCCTGAAGGAAGGCAAGAGCCTCAGCGACTACGCGCATCTCAACGAAGCGGCGAAGAACCAGCTCGACCAGCTCACCTGGTGGGGCAATGCGCTGAAGGCGGCGCGCTCGGTCGTCACGGCCTCCTGATTGGAGTTCCAGCAATGCCGGGATGTTCGCATCCCGGCATTAGATCCGGATGATTTTAGGCCAGGTTGGCCTAAAATCTGAATCCGGATCTAAATCAAAGAAATAGAGCATGATGTCGTCCGAAAACCGCTCACACTTTTCGGCATCATGCTCTAGCTCAGATATCGTAAGTATGGGCGGCGTTGATCGTCGAAATGAAACGTTTGGTGCGTTCGCGCTCCGGTGCACTGAAGATCGCTCTGGCGCTGCCCGTTTCGACGACGCTCCCGGCTTCCAGGAAAACCACGTCATTGGCGATCTTCGAGGCGAGCCGGAGATCGTGGGTCGCCATCACCATCGTCGTGCCTTCGCTGGCAAGTTGGCCCAGCACATCGACCACTTCGGCCGAAAGCTCGGGATCGAGGGCGGATGTCGGCTCGTCACAGAGAAGCACGCGCGGCGACGGCGCCAGTGCGCGGGCGATCGCGACGCGCTGCTGCTGGCCGCCCGACAGTGTCGAAGGCCAGGCATCGGCCTTATGGGTCATGCCGACCTTGGTCAGCAATTCCATCGCACGCTCGCGTGCCTTTTCCCTCGGCCATCTCAGTACGGTTACCAGGCCTTCCATGACATTCTCGATCGCGGTCTGATGCGGGAAGAGCTGGAAATTCTGGAAGACCATGCCGGTCTGGCGGCGGATCTTCTGGATCGCCGACCAGCTTGTTCGTTTGCCCGGTGCGAAGGCCAGCCTTTCCTCTCCGAGGCGGATGGAACCGGCGGTCGGAATTTCGAGCAGGTTGATGCAGCGCAGAAGCGTGCTCTTGCCGCCGCCCGAAGGCCCGACCAGCGCGGTGACGCTGCCTTCGGGGATGCGGATACTGATATCCTTGAGGATGACCGCATCGCCGAAGCGCTTTTCGATATTGGAAAGCTCGATCATGCGTTTGCCTCCAGCATGCCGCCATAACGCGCGAAGCGGCGTTCCAGCCGCACCTGCAGCTGCGAGAGGACGGAGCTCAGGACGAGATAGATCAGCGCCGCCTCAATATAGAGGATCAAGGGCTCATAAGTGGTGGCGACGATGCGCTGCGCCGCCTGGAAGAGCTCGGGCACGGTGATGGCGGCGGCAAGCGAGGTATCCTTGACCAGCGAGATGAAGGTGTTCGACAAAGGCGGCACTGCGACGCGGGCTGCCTGCGGCAGGATGGTGCGGCTCATCGCCTGGCGCCAGCTCATGCCGATCGAATAGGCGGCTTCCCACTGGCCCTTCGGTACTGAGGAAATGACCGCGCGGATGATCTCGGAGCTATAGGCACCGATATTCAGCGTGAAGCCGATGAGGGCGGCCGGAAAGGCATCGAGCAGGATGCCGAGGCTCGGCAGGCCGTAGAAGATGACGAAGAGCTGCACGAGCAGCGGCGTGCCGCGGATGACCCAGACATAGAAGCGCGCGATGGCCGAAAGCGGCATCGGCCCGAAGAGCCGGGCGATTGCGGTGGCGAGCCCGAGGGCCAGGCCGAAGACGAAGGATAGCAGGGTCAGAGGAATGGTGAAGATCAGCCCCGCCCACAGGAGCGAGGGCAGTGATTCCGCCATCAGTTGGAGCCAGTGCGCCAAGGGAGTTCTCTCTCGTCGGTTGGGTCGTGATACTCGAAATACCCCTCCCCAACCCCTCCCCACAAGGGGGAGGGACTTATCTAGGTGTCGCCTCGCAAGAAATAGCGACCGAGCGGCAGGCCGACGCGATTATTTGGAGATGAGGCGGTCCGCCGGCTAAGCCCCTCCCCCTTGTGGGGAGGGGTTGGGGAGGGGACTTTTCTTCAGTTCAAATTACTTGGAAACGTCCTGGCCGAAATACTTGTCGGCGATCTTCTTATAGGTGCCGTCGGCCTTGATGTCGGCAAGCGCCTTGTTGATTTCGGCGAGAAGCTCCGGTTCGTTCTTGCGGATGATGACGCCGGAGTAATCGGCATTTTCCTGCTCGGCGACGATCTTCACCGGCGCGTCCGGCTTGTGCTTCTTGAAATCGAGGAAGGAGAGGCTGTCGTTGATCGTGGCGTCGGCGCGCTTGGTCAATACGAGCTGGATCGATTGATCGAAACCATCGGTGCCGACGAGCTCGGCGCCGGCTTCGGTTGCGAGCTTACCGAAGTTGCTGGTCAGCGACTGGGCGGCTTTTTTGCCCTTCAGATCGGCGAAGGATTTGATGCTGTCGTCGCCGTCGCGGGCGATCAGCACCGCCTTGGAGGCGATATAGGGCTCGGAGAAATCATACTTCTGCTTGCGGGTTTCGGTGATGCCGACCTGGTTGATGACGGTGTCGTAGCGCTTGGCGTCGAGGCCGGCGATCAGGCCGTCCCACTTGCCTTCGACGAACTCGGCTTTGACGCCGAGCTTGGCGGCGATCGCTTCGCCGATCTCGACGTCGAAGCCGACGAGCTTGCCGCTTTCGTCATGATAGGTGAAGGGCGCATAGGTGCCTTCGGTACCGATCTTGAAGACGCCGGCCGATTTGATGGCGGCGAGGTTTTCACCGGCATGAGCAGGCAGGAGGACTGCAGCCTGAATGAGGGCGGCGGCAGCGGCGGTTTTCAACCAGTTCATTGTTTCATCCATCCTGGGAGGTGTTTCGGATGGGGATAGTTGGCAGAAAATCATGGCGCCGGAAGCGTAGAAAACTGCGAATAAAAGCAGCAACTGCAAATATTTTTCTCAAACGGCCGCTCGAACCGAGAATCCTGCAGAAACAGGCATCAGGCGGTGATGCGGCGGCGCAGTTTTTCGCTGACGATGATGATCAATCCGGCGCCGAGGATCATCGCTGCGCCGACAACCACATTGGGCGTGGGGATGTCGGCCCAGATCAGATAACCCAACAGGAAGGCCCAGACGAGAGATGTATATTCGAATGGCGCAAGCACGGAGACGGGCGCCTGACGCATGCCTTCGAAAAGGGCGAACTGCGCGCAGCCGGCAACGACGCCGGTGGCAATGAGGAGCGCGAGCTGCGTCATATCGGGGGTCTGCCATGTCCAGATCACGGCAATGCCGGTCATGGCAAGAAAAAAGACGTTGGAAACGGTGAGCTGGATAATGGTCTTCTCGTGCAGCGAGGTCTTGCGCAGCAGCACCATGGCAGAGRCCCAGAGCACGGCCGCCTGCAGCGCCAGATAGACCGGCCAGGAGATGGTGAGGCCGATCGGATTGCAGGCGATAAGGACGCCGACGAAACCGACGCCGACGGCCAGCCAACGTGTCGGCGTGACCTTCTCCTTCAGGATGAGCCAAGCAAGTAAGGTGCCGACGACAGGGGCGGCGTAATAAAGCGTGGTCACTTCGGCAAGCTGCAGGCGGCTTGCGGCGGAATAATAGGAAAGCCAGGCGCAGAGCAGAAGGATACTGCGGGCGATCATCGGCTTGATGATCGGCGATGTCATCGTCTGATGGACGAGCTTGCCGCGGCCATAGGCAAGACAACCGACGAGGATGGTGAGACTGCGGAAAAACAGGATCTGCCAGACGGGAATGCTGGAAGCCAGGATCTTGATGATCGCGTCATGGAAGGTGAACGCCATATAGGCGACGGTCGTGAGCAGGATGCCCAGGCTGACGGAGTTTTTCACGGGGGAACGCACCAGGTGGCGGATATGCCGGCGGGAATCGGGAATGACCAATCGATATTCCCGCCTCTCGGACCGGTCAATAGGGCTTATTCCTTCCGGTAGTGGAGCTTTATTTCCAAACGTCAGAAAACGTGTAACCGTGCATATTGCCTGCATGATCGTAAGCGTTTATGCACGTTTTTAATTTGTAAGCTACGAACTCGGTAGGAACATGCAGGATTTTCTGTTGCGAGAGCGCCAAGGCGTGATTTCCGAGAGGCTGCGGCTCAATGGCCGCGTACTGGCGACGGAGCTTGCGCTCGAATTCGGCGTCTCCGAGGATACGGTGCGGCGGGACCTGCGCGAGATGGCAGCGGCAGGGCTCTGCGAGCGGGTCTATGGCGGTGCATTGCCGGTCTCGCCGGCGCATGGAAGCCTGACGCAGCGTATCGGCTTTGCCGCAGACCGGAAACAGGCGCTGGCGCGCGCTGCGGCAAAGCAGATTGCCGCCGGCTCGACCGTGTTCTTCGACGCTGGCAGCACCAATCTGGCGATTGCCAACGCATTGCCGGCCGAACTTGCACTGACGGCTGCGACGAATGCGCCGGCGATTGCCGCAGCGCTGATCGACAAGCCGGCCGTCAACGTCATCCTGATCGGCGGAATGGTGGATCGACAGACGGGCGGTGCGCTCGGCGCCAAGGCGTTGCGGGATATGGAGCAGATTTCGCCAGATCTCTGCATTCTCGGCGCCTGCGGCGTCGATCTCGAGGCCGGCATCACGGTGTTCGGCTTCGAGGATGCGGAGTTCAAGCGGTTTGCGACGTCCAGGAGCAAGAGGGTGTTGGTGGCTGCAACCTCGGAGAAATTCGGCACTGCTGCCCCCCATAGCATCCTGCCAGTTGCGCATTGCGAATGCCTGGTCGTTGAGCACGATGCCGATCCGACCATTCTCGCCCGTTACCGTGAGCGCGGATGCAGGACTGTTCTCGCCGAGAAAACGAACTGAGGCCCCATCACAGAGTTTAGGGAAAGCGGGCGCGAGCAAGCCCGGCAATGAGGAAAGATCGGAAAATGGATACTCATGTGAGTAAGCCGGGAGCCCGGAGCGGCTTCGTTACCAGAAGCAGGGCGGCGGTTTCTCTGCTCTTTCTCATGAACGGTTTTGTCGTCGGCTGCTGGGCGCCGAAGATCCCCGATTTTGCCGAGCGTCTGGCGCTGACGAAGTTCGAGCTTGGGCTGATGATCCTCGTCTTCGGCGTCGGCTCGCTGGTCATGATGCCGCTCGCCGGTGCGCAGATCGCCAAACACGGCTCGCGTGTCGTCGTCCAGATACTGGCTCTTTGCGTGTTGCCGTTGCTTCTGGCATTGACGCTCGCGCCAAATGTGCTCACCGGGGCAATCTCGCTCTTCCTGTTCGGCGGCTTCATCGGCGCAATGGACGTGGCGATGAATGCCAATGCGGTGTCGGTCGAGAAATCCATGCGCCGCGCCATCATGTCGTCCTGCCACGCTTTCTGGAGCCTTGGCGGACTGATCGGTTCCGGTCTCGGCGGCATCGTGATCTCCAAGCTCGGCATTCTCGGCCATGCGCAACTGGCGACGTTGCTGGCGGCAATCTTCGTTGCCGTCGCCTGGCCGATGGTCCTTGCGGATCCGCCGCATCCCGACACCAAGAAGGAAAAGACGAAGTTGCCGATGGTGCCGCTGCCGTGGCTGCTCGGATTGATGGCGCTGTTCAGCATGGTGCCGGAAGGTGCGGTTCTGGACTGGGGTGCGCTTTATCTTCGGCAGGAAATGGATGCATCCGTGGCACTTTCCGGCCTTGGTTTCGCAGCCTTTTCGGCGACCATGGCAATCATGCGCTTTGCCGGCGACCTGGTGCGCGACCGTCTGGGCGGCGTCAAGACGCTGCGCATCTGCACGCTGTTTGCCATTGTCGGCATGCTGCTTGCAGGCCTGGCGCCCAATGCCGAGCTTGCCATCCTGGGCTTTGCTTTTTGCGGTATCGGCATTTCCAACATGGTGCCGATCGCCTTCTCGGCGGCGGGCAACATACCCGGTCTCAAGCCCGGCATCGCCATCTCGGTGGTCACGACCATGGGGTATTCCGGCATGCTGGTTGCGCCATCGTTGATCGGCTTCGTCGCCGAGCATATCGGCTTTGCCGTCGTTTTCATGGCGCTGCCGGTGCTGCTGCTCGTCGTTCTCCTGCTCTCCAAGCTGGCCCACTATGCCGATGGGACCTCCGGAGGCGGTCACTGAGCCGCCTCCCAACAAAAGTGATATCAGGGGCGGTTGACAAGCAGCCGGCCTTGATCCACCTGAAAAGCACTGTCTATAGGGGTGCAAGAACTCTTCATGTCTTCAGCCGCCGATTTTGATCCGAAACCGCGCCGCGCTTCCGTTGCCGTCGATGTCGGCGGTGTCATCGTTGGCGGCGGGGCGCCGGTCGTCGTGCAATCCATGACGAATACCGATACGGCCGATATCGATTCGACCGTCGCGCAGGTCGCCGCTCTGTTCCGCGCAGGCTCGGAATTGGTGCGTATCACCGTCGACCGCGACGAGAGTGCGGCCGCCGTGCCGAAGATCCGCGAGCGGCTGCTGCGCCTCGGCATGGACGTGCCCTTGATCGGCGACTTCCATTATATCGGCCACAAGCTGCTCGCCGATCATCCTGATTGTGCCGCGGCGCTGGCGAAATACCGCATCAACCCCGGCAATGTCGGCTTCAAGGACAAGAAGGACAAGCAGTTCGCCGAGATTATCGAGATGGCGATCCGCTATGACAAGCCGGTGCGCATCGGCGTGAATTGGGGTTCGCTCGACCAGGATCTGCTGACGGCGCTGATGGACCAGAATGCCGAAGCCGGATCGCCGCTTTCGGCCCGGCAGGTGACACGCGAGGCGATCGTGCAATCGGCGCTGCTTTCTGCAGCCCTCGCCGAAGAGATCGGCCTGCCGCGCAACCGCATCATCCTGTCGGCCAAGGTCAGCCAGGTGCAGGACCTGATCGCCGTCAATTCCATGCTCGCCGAACGCTCCAATCATGCGCTGCATCTCGGCCTGACCGAAGCCGGCATGGGCACCAAGGGCATCGTCGCCTCGTCGGCGGCGATGGGCTTCGTGCTGCAGCAGGGCATCGGCGATACGATCCGCGTATCGTTGACGCCCGAGCCGAACGGCGACCGCACGCGCGAAGTCCAGGTGGCGCAGGAAATCCTGCAGGTCATGGGCTTCCGCCAGTTCATACCCGTGGTTGCGGCCTGTCCGGGGTGCGGACGCACGACGTCGACCGTGTTCCAGGAGCTTGCCCAGAACATCCAGAACGACATCCGCAAGAACATGCCGGTCTGGCGCGAAAAATATCCTGGCGTCGAGGCGCTGAACGTCGCCGTCATGGGCTGCATCGTCAACGGGCCGGGCGAAAGCAAACATGCCGATATCGGCATTTCGCTTCCCGGCACCGGCGAGACGCCGGCGGCCCCGGTCTTCATCGACGGGCGGAAGGCGCTGACGCTGCGCGGTCCCAATATCGCCGCCGACTTCGAGGCTCTGGTTGTCGACTATATCGAGAAACGGTTCGGCCAGCGGACGGCGGCGGAATGAGCGCCCATAGGTTCGGATGAGCCAGTACATCATCCCCAATCCGAATGCGCCGACCGGCATCGGCCTGCCGTTTGCCGGCATCGAGGCACTTCTTGCCGCCCATCCGGATGCAGTCGTCGTCATGGACGAGGCCTATATCGATTTCGGCGGTGAAAGCGCCAGCCCGCTGATATCCACGCATCCCAATCTGCTTGTCATTCAGACCCTGTCGAAATCCCGTTCGCTTGCAGGTCTGCGCATCGGTTTCGCGCTGGGGCAGCGGCCGCTGATCGAGGCGCTGGAGCGGGTCAAGGACAGTTTCAATTCCTATCCGCTCGATCGTCTGGCGCAGCTCGCCGCGACGGCGATCAAGGATGAGGCGTGGTTCGAGACATGCCGGAGGAAAATCATCGCCAGCCGGGAAAGCCTCGTCTCCGAACTCGAAACGCTGCACTTCGAGGTCCTGCCGTCCCAGGCCAATTTCGTTTTTGCCAGGCACGAGAGACAATCGGGTGTAGCGCTTCAAGCCGGCTTGCGGGAGCGGAACATTCTCGTCCGGCATTTCGCCAAGCCACGTATTTCGGATTTCCTGCGCATCAGCATCGGCACGGACGAGGAGCGCGCGCGCCTGGTTTCCGCTCTCAAGGACATACTGGCGGCCTGAGCAGCCCACCGATTTCCTCAGCTTTCGGCCATGGCGCCGGCAAGCAAGGTCTTTGCGGTCCAGCGCAGAACCTTCTCCGCTTCCTTGGGCTCCAGCTCGCAGATGTCACGCATCACCACCAGTGCCTCTATGCCAACCGCCAGCGACAGTGCGTGGACGAGGCGCTGAAAATTCTTCGGCGGCATGGTTGCCTGCAGCGGTGACATCGCCTCTTTCAGCCACGCGATGCGGCGGCCACCGCGGCGGACCTGCGCCTGGCCGACAGCCGAGCTGCCGAGAAGCGCGCGAAAGACGCCCTCATTGTCGATGACCATCTTGAAGATCTGCGAGACCAGGTCGTCGAGCCGATGGCCGACCTCCGCATCGCCCATGTCGTTCCGCGCTGGCGGGATCTTGATCACATCCGCAACGCCATCGAGGACCGCCTCGCGGATGATTTCATCCGGCGTCGAGAAATATCGGTAGGCCGTCGCGCGCGAAATGCCAGAGAGATCGGCCACTTCGGCGACCGAGGGGTGGCCGCCTTTCTCTATGATCTCGCGCGCGGCACGCAGCAACTCGACACGCGTGCGACGCTTTTGATTGACCCTCTCGAATCTTTTTTCTTGACTGTCCATTCATGCCTCGTTATGAGATTTATGTCTCATTAAGAGTTTAGTGTATCACAATCAAATCAAGGCACAAGTCGATGAATTCCGCTCCCCTTTCCGGCCGGTCCGACGCCGCTGCGCCGATGACCGTCCATTTTCTTGGCAATATCCTCACCTTTCGTGCCCGCTACGCGGATACCAAAGGCAGCTTCACCGTCATCGAAGCCTATACGGCTCCGAACGCCGGCCCGCCGCCGCACACGCAGACGGATCAGGAAGCCTTTCTCATCCTCGAAGGCCATTACGAGATCGTCGTCGGCGACGAGATCAAGCATTGCGGCCCCGGCGATTTCGTCCACGTCTCTCCGGGCACGCTGCATTCCTTCCGGAATATTGCCGAGACGCCCTCGAAGCTGCTTTTGATCAATTTCCCCGGCGATCTGCATGAGGAGTTCTTCATGGCGGTCGGCGAGCCGGTCGCACCCGGCACGACAGCCTTTCCGCCGATGAGCGCGCCCGACGTTCCGAAGATCGTCGCGACGGCCGCCCGTTTCGGCATCGACATTCCGCCGCCGCCGCAGGCGTGAGCCCGCGGCCCCGGGGAGCAAGCGCTAGGACGCCGATCCCAATCCTTTCGACTATCGAGGAATCAACAATGAGAATGCATCATGTCGATCGCCTGCTGGCATCGAGCAGCTTTCGGATCTTTGCCCGCATTCTGCTGACGCTGGTCTTCTGGTCGAGCGGGCTTGCGAAGCTCTTCGACTTCCCGACCGCGATCGCAGAGATGGAGCACTACGGTCTTGCGCCTGCTGCGCCGACGGCGATTGCCGTCATATTCGTGCAGCTAGCCGGCTCCGCCCTTGTCATCTCCGGTCGGCATATCTGGCTCGGGGCGGGCGCTCTCGGCGTCTTTACCGTGCTGACGATCCCGATCGCGCACGCCTTCTGGTCGATGAGCGGCCAAGCCGCCTTTCTCGAGATGCTGTTTGCGATCGAGCATCTGAGCGTCGTCGGCGGTCTGATGATCGTTGCGATCCTGGGGCGGCGAACCGCTGCGGTTCAGGCGCCTGTTTTAGCCGGCGCCTGAACGATCGGATCATCGGCGTCGGGGAACAGTCAAAGCTCCCCAACGCCGGAGGCGGGTCTGGGGATGTCAGTTCTTCCGGTCGGCGATGAAATGTGCCGCGGCGGTGAGGATCGAGGCGCGGGGGCCGTAGGGGGCAAGCAGCGCCTCAGCATCGCGGACATGCTGACGGAGCTGGGCTTCGGCCCATTCCATGCCGCGAAGAGCTACAAGTGTTCCCTTGCCGCGGGCCGCATCCTTGCCGGTTGCCTTGCCCATGGTCGCGGTGTCCGAGGTCAGGTCGAGAATGTCGTCTGCAAGCTGGAAGGCAAGACCGATCTTTTCGCCGAAGGCGCGCAGGCGGCGGCGATCTTCCGGCGGGCTTGCCGAGATGACGGCGCCGGCTTCACAGGCGAAGCGGATCAGCGCGCCGGTTTTCATCGCCTGCAGGCGGATGATGGCGGCCTCGTCGGGGGCCTGCTTTTCCGCCGCGAGATCGAGCGCCTGGCCGCCGGCCATGCCGCCGAGACCGGCTGCGCGGGCAAGGGCCAGCACCAGCGATGCCTTGCTGGTATCGGGAAGGGTCGTTTCCGGCGCAGCGATGATGTCGAAGGCGTAGGTCAGCAGGCTGTCGCCTGCGAGGATTGCCGTCGCTTCGTCGAACTTGATGTGTACCGTCGGTTTGCCGCGGCGCAGGTCGTCATCGTCCATGGCCGGCAGGTCGTCATGCACGAGGGAATAGCAGTGAACGCATTCAAGGGCGGCGCCGACGCGAAGTGCCGCCTCTGCGTCGCCGCCGAGAAGGGCTGCACTTTCGACGACGAGAAACGGGCGCAGCCGCTTGCCGCCGTTCAGCACGGCATAATGCATGGCATCGCGCAGCGTCTCGGGCCTGGCGATTTCATCGGAAAGGCTGCTCGGCGAGAGCAATAGGTCGAGCAGCGCCTCGATCTCGTGGGCGTTGTTCTTCAGCCTCGTCTCGAAAGTGTCCCGGTTCGCGTCCATGGGCGCTGTTTGGCATGAGCGCCCACGGGCTTGCAACGGAATTGTCGATGGCGGCAGCAAGATTCGCCACGCACTCTGGCATAAGCTCTGCACAGGCGTTATGAGAACGACAGGAGCGAAATCGGACTTGGGGACATTGGATATAGCGCCAGAGAGAGAGGACAGCGTCGACATGCCGGCTCGTCGGCGATGGTTCGAAGACCGGCGTGTGTTGAAACGCATTGTTCTTGCCGTGCTGATCTTGCTGATCCTTCCCTATGCACTGATCTTTTTCTATCTGCTGCCCTTCATTCACCCCGTCTCGACGCTGATGCTGCGCGATCTCGTGCTGCTGCGTGGTTACGACAGGCAATGGGTGTCGCTTGATGACATCGCCCCGGTTGTGGTGCAGTCGGTGATGATGTCGGAGGACGGGCAATATTGCTTTCACGGTGGCGTCGACTGGGCGGAAATGCGCATGCTGGTCGAGGATACGCTGAAAGGTCAGGCGACACGCGGCGGCAGTACCATTCCGATGCAGACGGCGAAGAACCTCTTCCTCTGGAACAGCCGCTCCTTCGTGCGCAAAGCGCTGGAACTTCCGCTCGCGGTGACCACGGATTTCGTCCTGTCGAAACGGCGGTTGATGGAAATCTATCTCAACATTGCTGAATGGGGTCCCGGCATCTACGGCATCGAGGCCGCGGCCCAGCATCATTTCAAGGTGCCGGCCTCGAAGCTGACGCGGCGCCAGGCATCGCTGCTTGCCGTCTCGCTGCCGAACCCGATCGACCGCAATGCCGGCAAGCCTGGACGAGGCCTTCGCCGGCTGGCCGGCGTCATCGAGAGACGCGCACAAGGTTCAGGCGACTACATCAGGTGCATCTATGATTGACATCAGAACTTGTCGTTAGAGCAGGATGTCGTCCGAAAACCGCTCACACTTTTCGGCATCATGCTCTAGAAGCGGCAAGTGTCATCTGACATTCTTGGTTCTGCCATATGGGCGAATGCAGTCCAACCAGAGCCCCCGAGTCGCCCATGACCACCACGACGTTTTCGCCCGAACTCCTCCTTTATTCGAAGAGGCATAATCCGACCCCGCCCGTCCATCTCGGCGGCCGCTATCGCAAGGTCGGCGGCTTTCTGCCGGAAGCCGGCAACACCATCGTCTGCCATCTCGAGAAGGGCTCGCAGACGCRGACGGCGCTGATCGAGGCGCGTGAGAAATATCTGGCGATGCCCGAGGCCCCGCAGTTCCTCTTCACGCCGATATCAAGCATTCACATGACGCTTTTCGAAGGTGTCATCGAGACCAGGCGCCGGCAGGATTCCTGGCCGGGCGACCTCCCACTCGATACGCCGATCGAAGACATGACCGCGCTGATGGCGGCCAGGCTCGAAGGTTTCTCGATGTTCGATCCCTTCAAGGTCGCCATCGTCGACGCTCGCCCATCGGGCCTGCTCGTCGACGGGGCGACGGAGAACGACCGCAGGGTCATGCGCGCCTGGCGCAATGCGCTGGCTGATCTTCTGGGCTATCGCCAGCCGAGCCATGAGGAATACAAGTTCCACATGAGCTTTGCCTATGCGATCGAACGGCTGGAGGATGAAGCCTTGCCGCGCTGGCAGGCGATGCTCGATGAGGTGGCCGACGATATCCGCCGCAAGGCCCCTGTTCTCGAGCTGACCCCGCCGGCATTCTGCGTGTTCGAGGATATGAACCATTTCCACGAATTGCTGATTTTCGATTTCGAAGCCTGAACGGGAGAGGCCCATGGATAAACCGACGCTGTACATTGCCAACAAGAACTACTCTTCCTGGTCGTTCCGGCCCTGGATGGCGCTGACGGGCGCCGGCGTCGATTTCGAGGAAGTCCTGATCCCCTTCGACTATCCTGGTGGCAATCCCAATATCAAGGCGATTTCGCCGACCGGGCGGGTGCCGATCCTGCAGCACGGCGCATTGAAGATCTGGGAATCGCTGGCGATCATCGAGTATGTCGCCGAGCTTTATCCGGACGCCGGCCTTCTGCCGAGGGATCGTGCCGAGCGGGCGCTCGCCCGTTCGGTTTCGATGGAAATGCTCTCGAGCTTCCGGGCGCTGCGTAGCGCCTGCCCGATGAATATCCGCCGGCCGAAGGGCAAGATCGCGCTGCCGGATGGTGTCGACGCCGATATCAGCCGCATCGAGACGATCTGGCGCGACCTGCTGCAGCAATCCGGCGGACCATTTCTGTTTGGCGCGTTCAGCGGGGCGGATGCGATGTTTGCGCCTGTCGTCAACCGGTTCGACATCTACGATCTCGTCAGCCGAAACGATATCCTGGCCTATATGGAGACCATGAAGGCGCATCCGGCCTGGCGGAAATGGGAAGAGGCGGCCCGCGCCGAGCCTTGGATCGTGCCGGAAGACGAAGTCTGAGCCTGGAATCATCGGCTTCGCAAAAAATACGTATGGGGACTGGTCAAGGCCACACCTTGCATGTATAAGCGCGCCAAATTCCGAAATCGCGACATGTCCGTTTCGGCCGCCAGTCTGGCCGTGGGAATGTTTTGCCCGCAAGTGGAGTAAGTGAAATGGCTGTACCGAAGAGAAAAACAAGCCCGTCCAAGCGCGGTATGCGCCGTTCGGCAGACGCACTGAAGGCTCCGACCTACGTCGAAGACAAGAATTCCGGCGAACTGCGCCGCCCGCATCATATCGACCTGAAGACCGGCATGTATCGCGGCCGCCAGGTCCTGACGCCGAAGGAAAGCGCATAATTTCCCGATCCGGCTTGTCCGATCGAAGTTTCAAGGCCGGCGTCATGCCGGCCTTTTGCATTTCGACAATATAATATTTGCAATGACTTGCAGTCAGACAACGGTTTGCGGCAGTATTCTTCTTGCGCGCTACTGTGCCGCGCGTCTTTTCAGACGCGCAAAGGACGCTGTAGCACTTTGAAGCTACGCATCATGCTTTCCGAAAATCGCATCCGATTTTCGGAAAGCATGATGCGCTGGGAGATTGCCGATGATAGCCGCCATGCCCCTGATGATTATCCCGTTTATTCTTTACAATCTGGCGATGCTGGGCCTGATGGGCGATGGTGGCATTCCGGCACTGCAGCATGATATCATCGTGCTGTCGATGATCTCGGGCGCGATCTGGAGCATGGCGCTCGGCGATCTTTTCATCGTCATCGCACTTGTCGTGCTGTTCTTCGAAATTCTCAAAGCGACCAGAACCGGTCCCGGCAATCTCGTCAACCACATGTTGTCGATGCTGGTCTTCATCGCCTTCCTGGTCGAGTTTTTGCTCGTCCGGGATGCTGCGACGCAGGTATTCTTCATTTTGATGACGATCGCTCTGATCGATGTCATCGGCGGTTTTGCCGTGTCGATCCGAAGCGCCGGGCGGGATGTCTCGATCGGACTATAGGTTGTCGAGCTTGTTCTGAAGGGCGCGGAGCTGTTCCTTCAGCTCGTCGATATCCTTGGCCTCGGCCTTGCGGCTTTCCTTGGCAGGCGGCGTCATGAAGGGCGAGAACATCTGCATCGCCTGCTGAAACAGCTCGGTGTTGCGGCGAACATGGTCCTCGACCATCTGCATCGGCAACTGCAGGTTCTTGCCGAGCGGCGTTTCGCCGAAAGCGCGGGTCACCTGCTCGCGCATCTGGGCTTGTTGTTCGGTGAAGGAGCGCATCGAATGTTCGAGAAAGCTCGGCACGACCATCTGCATCTGGTCGCCGTAATAGGTGATGAGCTGGCGCAGGAAGGAGATGGGGAGCAGTGTGTTTCCGGTCTTTGATTCCTGTTCGAAGATGATCTGGGTCAGCACCGAATGGGTGATGTCATCTCCGCTTTTTGCATCTTGTACGGTAAATTCTTCGCCCTTCTTCACCATCTCCGCCAGGTCTTCCAGCGTCACGTAAGTGCTGGTGCCCGTGTTGTATAGGCGGCGATTGGCGTATTTCTTGATAACAATCTGACCCTCATGCTTCGCCATATCAGTCTCCTGAACCCCCGTCTGATTTATGGATATTCCTCCAGTTGAGACTGTAAACGCAAAAGAAGGCCGGTGACAATCTCTTTGTGCGATGCGGCAAACCTTTCACAGAGCAGATGAATCGGGCTTTCGCGGGCTGCTGCCGAAAAATGACGGCAGCCGGTCTTCGCGTTTGACTTGTGCTCCAAGCTTTGCCAGTTTCCACTTATGTAAGTGAGACGAAAACGAGGAGCGTCCCCATGAGCAATCCATCCATCGTCATCGCCAGTGCAGGGCGAACAGCAGTCGGCGCTTTCAACGGCGCTTTCGCGACGGTTCTCGCGCATGAGCTCGGGGCGGCCGTCGTCAAGGGCGCGCTCGAGCGCGCCGGCGTCGATCCCGGCGAGGTGGACGAGGTGATCCTCGGCCAGGTGCTCTCCGCCGGCGAGGGCCAGAACCCGGCCCGCCAGGCGGCGATGAAGGCCGGCATTCCGAAGGAGGCGACCGCTTGGGGCGTCAATCAGCTTTGCGGCTCGGGGCTGCGCGCGGTTGCGCTCGGCATGCAGCAGATCGCCACCGGCGACGCCAAGATCATCGTTGCCGGCGGCCAAGAATCCATGTCGATGGCCCCGCATGCCGCGCATCTGCGCGGCGGCGTCAAGATGGGCGACATGAAGATGATCGACACGATGATCAAGGACGGCTTGACCGACGCTTTCCACGGCTACCACATGGGCATCACCGCCGAGAATGTTGCGCGCCAGTGGCAGCTTTCGCGCGACGACCAGGATCAATTCGCCGTCAGCTCGCAGAACAAGGCGGAGGCAGCGCAGAAGGCCGGCCGCTTTGTCGACGAGATCATCCCTTACGTCATCAAGACACGTAAGGGCGACGTTACGGTCGATGCTGACGAATATATCCGTCACGGCGCCACGCTCGAGGCGATGGGGAAATTGCGCCCGGCCTTCGACAAGGACGGCACGGTTACGGCCGCGAACGCGTCCGGCCTCAACGATGGTGCCGCTGTGGCGGTGCTGATGAGTGAAGCGGAGGCAGTCCGGCGCGGCATCCAGCCGCTCGCTCGCATCGTTTCCTGGGCAACGGCAGGTGTTGATCCGCAGATCATGGGCACCGGACCGATCCCGGCTTCGCGCAAGGCGCTCGAGAAGGCCGGCTGGTCGGTGAACGATCTCGATCTCGTTGAAGCCAACGAGGCCTTCGCGGCGCAAGCCTGCGCCGTCACCAAGGATCTCGGGTGGGATCCGTCGATCGTCAACGTCAACGGCGGGGCGATCGCGATCGGCCACCCGATCGGCGCCTCCGGCGCGCGCGTTCTCAACACGCTGCTGTTCGAAATGAAGCGCCGCGGTGCGAAGAAAGGTCTTGCCACGCTTTGCATCGGGGGCGGCATGGGTGTGGCCATGTGCTTTGAAGCGCTTTAAATAGCATACGATCCATGTTTGATTGAAGATCCCGCCACGCGGCGGGGCGAAAAACAAAAGGGGAGCGGAACATGAGCAGAGTGGCTGTGGTCACTGGGGGTACACGCGGCATCGGCGCGGCAATATCCATGGCACTGAAAAACGCCGGATACAGGGTCGCGGCCAGCTATGCGGGCAACGACGAGAAGGCCAAAGCCTTCCATGATGTCACCGGCGTTCCGGTGTTCAAATGGGATGTTTCGGATTACCTCGCCTGCGGCGAGGGAATTGCCAGGATCGAAAGCGAGATCGGGCCTGTCGAAATCCTCGTCAACAATGCCGGCATCACCCGCGACGCGATGTTCCACAAGATGACGCAGCAGCAGTGGCACGAGGTGATCAATACCAACCTCACCGGCCTGTTCAACATGACGCATCAGGTCTGGACCGGCATGCGTGACCGCAACTTCGGCCGTATCGTCAATATATCGTCGATCAACGGGCAGAAGGGCCAGATGGGCCAGGTGAATTATTCGGCGGCCAAGGCGGGCGATCTCGGCTTCACCAAGGCGCTGGCGCAGGAAGGGGCAAACAAGAACATCACCGTCAACGCCATTTGCCCCGGTTACATCGGAACGGAAATGGTGCTTGCCGTGCCGGAGAAGGTGCTGAATGAACGCATTATTCCGCAGATCCCCGTCGGCCGTCTCGGCGAACCGGAAGAGATCGCGCGCTGCGTCACCTTCCTCGTCTCCGACGATGCCGGCTTCATCACCGGTTCGACGCTGACGGCCAATGGTGGGCAATACTTCGCCTAGGCAATTCCATTCCTCGAGTCGGTAATACGGATTATCGGCAGATTCAAAGCGATGACGCGCCGGGAGACGCGCCATCGCTTATTTCATTTGCTGGATCAAGACCGGCGRTCGGTGTTTGGATGTCGCTGTTTCCGAACTCTGGCTGGGACTTTGGCGAGCGAGCGGTCGCCGCTGCTGAGGGCTGATATCGCGGTCGTCAGGAAAGCCGATGCGATGAGAGCGGCGACGAGGGAATTCAGGAAAATCTGGTTCATGGAAACGTTCCTTTCCGGTGCGCCGGGCGGCTCTGCCTGTCCGTTGCGCTCGTGAAGGAGATATGGGCCTGCCCGTCGGGCGGCGGTAGATTTGACTTTCGCAACCGAGTGTCAACGACTCGTTGACGGGTGTGAGCGGCAAAGAAAACGGGCGCCGAAGCGCCCGTCGGGAGTCCGATATGCCTTTGCCGATTAGCGGCAACGAGCCTCGTAGCGGCGGCCGTAGCGGTCGCGATAGACGCAGTAGCCGCGGCGTTCGACCGAATGACCGATCAGAGCACCGGTCAGACCGCCTGCAACGGCGCCGACGGCTGCGCCGCCCCAGCTGTTGGTGACGACACCGCCAATGACCGCACCGGTGCCGGCGCCGATCGCCGTACCTTGCTCGGTCGCCGTGCAGGATGCCAGAGCGCCGACGAGCGCACCAATAAGAACAATCTTCTTCATCATGTCGTAACTCCCCAGGTTTGTAGGCCTTTAGACGCGGCCCATGAGTACAAGGATAATGATAATGACGAGAACTAGCCCCAAACCGCCAGAAGGTCCATAGCCCCAGCCACGGCTGTAACCCCAATTCGGCAGGGCTCCGATCAGAAGCAGAATAAGGATAACAAGAAGTATCGTGCCGAGCATAGTGTGTTCCCTTCATTTCATCTGCAATTCGAATGGACAAGAAACACTTATTGGCGATTTTTGTTCCCGGCTAAGCTCTCGAAATGTGACGAAACCTTGTTTGCGGTTTTCTGAGGAGCATGACAGCTTTCACAAACGGTCCGCAGCGTCGGTCGAATTCGACCATCCCGGGAAATCACCCGTATGGTTAAAAACTCCTTTAAATACAATATGTTGCGGTGAACAAAGCGGGAAAATCGTGATGTCGCCGATTCGTCAGCGATTCGTTCCCTCTTTGATCGACGCCTGCACTCGGCACCCGTATCGGCTGCCGCAGTTTAACGCGATCTGAATCCGGCTCCCGAAAGATTAATGCCGGTGCGATGAGGTGGAACGAAGGCCCCTGCCGCCGATCCGCATCTAGCGCCCGGACCTGAAGCTGCTACCAGATGTGGCCGTGAACGAAAGGCGAAAAAGGCGGAGTCAGCGATTCGTCTCCGATTCGTTCCGGCTTTGGTCGAGAGGTTAATATCGGGCGGATTTTCGCCGGTTCAAGATCAGGCGGGAATCGGTCACTCACGATGGCGAAAATACGAACAAGAGAGAGTCTCATGATTCAGCATCTAGTGGGAAAAAGTGATTCAAAATCAATACTTAGCCGTGAACAAAAGCTGAATCAGCTGGAGTCACCGATTCGTCGCTGATTCGTTCTCACGCTGTTCCGAATCGGCAATTCGGGCGCTCCACGGGACTCGCAAAGGTCGTAATCCCCGAGGCATTTTGAAATCTGCCCTTGCGTTTGCGGCGGCAGCTGTCCATGTGTTCACTGGCTTCCTCGAGGAGCCGAGATTTTCCTGGGGCCACCCGCCTCATTTGCATGGACTCATGACTCTGACTTCGCAGCCGATGATTCTGAGTGGGCGCGGTGTGACCGCGGTGCTCGGGCCGACCAATACCGGCAAGACCCATTATGCCATCGAGCKCATGGTTGCGCACGGGACGGGCG
>NZ_JBFUAY010000039.1:0-47095 GCF_056406015.1 Rhizobium sp. P1_E1
CCGGTAGAACGGCGTATTCCCGGTAGAACGGCGTATTCGGGCAGGGCGACAGCGCGCACGCCTTCATTCAGCGGCAGCGGCTGGTCGGCAGCGCGCATGGCATCGCCGCCGAGGATGGACAGCGGGATATTCTCAGCCTTGGCATCGCGGGCGATGACGGCGACGTCGTTGCGGTCGCCGCCGATGAAGACCCTGGTGGCACCGGCCCGTTTCAGGCGGCGGACAAGGGCAATCTGCTGCTCCTGTCCTGGCCGGTAGGTATCGGTAAAGACCGGCTTCAGGCCGTTCTGCTCCAGCGCATTGCGCACCGCTTCCGTCAGTTCGCGGCCATGAATGGTGCCGTCCTCGATCAGGGCGATCGGATCGGCGGCCCAGTCCTTCAGGATCGCCTCGATGATCTTTGCCGCCTCGGCACCGTCGGCGGGTGCTGCCCGGAAGAGCGGCCAGCCGTTCTTCAACGCATCCTCCATAAGGATGCGAGAGCGCACCGAGACGGTGATCGCGGGAATGCTGGCGTCCTTCAGCTTCGGCAGCGCGCCTTCGAGCGTTTCGCTACAGAGAAAGCCGATCGCGACCTGCACCTTGGCATTGACAAGCGCATCGGCGACCGCAGCACCGCTATTGTCCTCGCAGGTCTCGTTGATGGCGACGAGGGTATTTTCTGACTGCTGAATCTCGAAGCCGGCACCGGCGGTAATCTGGGCGCCGAGCAGGGCGAGCGGGCCGTTCTGGGGGGCGACGACGCCGATTGTCACGCCGGCCCCATGGCCTTGCGCCGCCGCTCCCAGCAGCGCCAGACAGGCTGCTATGCCACGCAGGTTGATCATGAAAGGCGGAGATCCCTAGCCATCGTCCATGCCCTTTTATCCGCAAGGCCGCGATCGTCAAAGAAAAAACAAGCGCAACACAGCGCTTTTCACCGGTCCTATTGTAGAAAAGGTAACCGATGCTCGCCATATTGGCGCGATAGCAAGTCGAACTACAGCGCCGCGCGTCCTTTCAGGCGCGCAAACGACGCTGTAGCACTTTGAATGGCTGCATAATTTTGTCCTTAAATCGATTCCGATTTAAGGATTTATGCAGTAGGCAGAATAAGCGCGTACGGGAGAAGCAGGTGTTGAACAGGCAGCATATCGACCCTGGCCTTTATCGCGATGCCATGAGCCGTTATGCCGGCCATGTACAGCTCGTGACGACGGCGATGGGCGAGCTGCGCCGCGGCGTCACCATCACGGCCGCCTGCTCGGTTTCGGACAATCCGGCCTCGGTGCTGGTCTGCCTCAACAACACCAATCCGAAGAACGAGATCTTCTTTCGCAGCGGCATTTTCGCGCTGAACACGCTCGGCGCCCATCATCAGGGCGTTGCTGATGCCTTTTCCGGGCGCACGTCGCTTGCCAATGACGACCGTTTCGCCAGCGCCCGTTTCGAGATGCTTGCCACCGGCGCGCCCGTGCTCGCCGACGCGCTTGCCGCCTTCGATTGCCGGGTGATCGATATCAAGGAACTGCCGACGCACAACGTCATCTTCGGCGAGGTCGCGGCCGTCCGTTTCAGCGAAAAACACCCGGCGCTCATCTATCTGAACCGGGATTATCACGCGCTGTGATTGGAGTGGCCGGGATTTCGAAGGAATAAAGAATGGACAATGCCGGGATCGAGGAAATGTTTCAGGGGCTTGGCCCCGTTACGGTCAAGCGCATGTTCGGCGGCAAGGGCATCTATCATCTCGGGCGCATCATCGCGCTCGAAGTGCGTGACGAGATGCTGCTGAAGGCCGATGAGACGAGCGCCCCGGAATTTGCCGCGGCCGGCGCCACCCAATGGACTTATGAAGGAAAGAACGGCAAGCCTGTGAAGATGCCCTATTGGTCGATCCCCGACGAGGCCTACGATGATCCCGATCTGATGGCGAAATGGGTGCGGCTTGCCTATGAGGCGTCGCTTCGCGCCGAATGACTAGCCGCGTTCGGCGGTCGGCAAGGCTGCTATGGCAGCCTTGGTGAAGGCCGACAGCGGCTCGGGCAGATCCGTCAGGGGAAACCAACCGAAATCCGAAAGCTTGTCCGGTTCGGTCAGTTGCGGCTCGCCGTCGACGTCACGGGCGAGATAGAGGATCGAAATCCAGTGCTGGCGATCGGCCTCGATGATCTGCTCGCTCATGCACAGGCGCTCGATGCGGCCGATCGTCAGGCCGGTTTCCTCTTCGGCCTCGCGGCGCGCAGCTTCCTCAGCCGGCTCCATGTGATCCACCTTGCCGCCGACGATATTCCAATAGCCGGCTTCAGGTGGACGCATGCGTTTGTAGAGAAGGATCCTGGCGTCGCGCAGAATCACCAAGCCGACGCCGAGACCCGGAAAATCAATACCGGGCCTGCCCATCGGAAGTTCAGACCTTGGCGCTGCCGGCGATCAGCATGAAGGCGGGGATATCGTCTCCGAAGCCGATCGGGGTCGGGCCGTCGTCGTGATCGCGATGACGGCGGCGGTCGCGGCTGTCATCATTTGCCGGGTAAGGCCGATTGTTACGCGCATTGTTCTGCGGCTTCTGCTCTGCTTTGCGCTCGTTCTTCACGATGTCGGCCTTTACTGGTGCTGCTTCGATCACGTCTACGCCATTATCCTGGATGTGGTTGTCAGATTTATGACTCGCAGCGCTGCGACTGCCGCGTCCGCGGCCACGATCCCTGTCGCCATTCTCTCTCGGCGCGCGATCTCGGGCTGCGCCATCTCTGGCACCACGCTCGCGGCTGTTGCGCCGCGGGCGTTCAGTTTCCCGGCTTTCTTCTGCCGGTGGCAGGGAATTCAGGTCGCCGCTCAGCCATTCGACCTTTTCGCCGATCAGCTTCTCGATGGCGTCGACAAATTTGGTATCGCGCTTGGTGACCAAGGTGAAGGCGGCACCCGAGCGGCCGGCACGGCCGGTGCGGCCGATGCGGTGGACGTAATCCTCGGAATGGATCGGCACGTCGAAATTGAAGACGTGGCTGACATCGGGAATGTCGAGGCCGCGGGCGGCGACGTCGGAGGCAACCAGAAGCTGCAGGTTGCCGTCGCGGAAGCTTTGCAGCGTCATCGTGCGGGAACGCTGGTCCATATCGCCATGCAGGGCGCCGACGGAGAAGCCGTGGCGTTCAAGCGACCGGAAGAGATCGGCGACATCCTTCTTGCGGTTGCAGAAGACGATAGCGTTCTTGAGCTCGGTCTGGGCGCGGACGAGTTCGCGCAGAACCGCTCGCTTCTCGTAATCCTTGCCGTGCGAAGCGACGAAGCGTTGCGTCACGGTTGCAGCAGCGGAAGCCGGCTTTGCGACCTCGATGCGCTCTGGATTCTGCAGGAAGCGGTCCGCGAGCTTCTGAATCTCCGACGGCATAGTTGCCGAGAAGAACAGCGTCTGGCGGGTGAACGGGATCATCTTGGCGATGCGTTCGATATCGGGGATGAAACCCATGTCGAGCATGCGGTCGGCCTCGTCGATGACGAGGATCTCGACGCCGCTCATCAGCAGCTTGCCGCGCTCGAAATGGTCGAGCAGGCGGCCGGGCGTGCAGATCAGCACATCGGCGCCGCGCTCGAGCTTGCGGTCCTGGTCCTCGAAGGAAACGCCGCCGATCAGAAGGGCGACGTTAAGGCGGTGGTTCTTGCCGTATTTCTCGAAATTCTCGGCGACCTGAGCGGCGAGTTCGCGCGTCGGTTCGAGAATCAGCGTGCGGGGCATGCGCGCACGCGCACGGCCCTTCTCCAGAAGCGACAGCATCGGCAGAACAAAGGATGCCGTCTTGCCAGTGCCGGTCTGCGCGATGCCGCAAATATCGCGGCGCTCGAGCGCAAACGGGATGGCGCCCGCCTGAATAGGCGTTGGGATCGTGTAGCCCGCGTCCGTAACAGCGGATAGCACTTTTTGGCTTAAGCCAAGGTCAGCAAATGTCGTCAAAGGGAAAACTGTTTCCATTCCGTTCGGCCGAGCTCTGAACGAGTCGGCGGGATTGCATGCCGCAATGCAGCGCGACATAGCCCCGAATGGCCGGCAAGTCAAGAAATAGAGACGCCGCACCCATTGCAGAGTGAAGCGTTGGTTACCGGGCAGGAGTTACTTGATATAGGTGGCGAGTTTAAGGCCGGCATTCATGAAATATACTGGATCGACCGCGTGGCCGTCCTGGCGCACTTCATAATGCAGGTGCGTGCCCGTCGAGCGGCCGGTGCTGCCGGCAAGGCCAATGACGTCATCGCGATCGACAGTGTCGCCGACCTTGACCAGAACCTGGGACATATGCCCGTAGCGCGTCGAGATGCCGTTGCCGTGATCGATCTCGACCATGTTGCCGTAGCCGCCGGTCCAGCCGGCCGAAATCACCTTGCCGGGGGCCGTCGGGCGGATCCTTTCGCCCGGCGAAAAGCGGAAGTCGATGCCGGAATGGAGCGCGAGGCGGCCGAGGAAAGGGTCGCGTCGATTGCCGAACGGGCTCGTCACGTCCTTGCCGATAGCGGGATTGCGGAAAGGCAGGGATTCGGCGGTGCTGCGCACCTCTTCGAGACGGGTCAACGCGCCGTCGAGTGCGACCAGAGAATTGTTGAAGTCGTCGTTGCTTTCGGGCTCGACATAGGGGCCGCCGATGGCATCGTCATCGTCTTTCTTGGCGGCGGTCTCGGGCATCGGAATCTTGAAGCGGGTCAGCACGGTCTCGATAGCGTTGGCGGCATTGCCGGCATCGCTCGTCAGCTGTTCGACACGGCTGCGCTGGTCCTGTTCGACATCTTTCAGCGACAGCGTCACCTTGGAGAAGATGCGGTCGGCACGGTCGCCGACCGTGTCGGTCGCCGGCACATAGGCAAGCGTCGAATTGTCGGGCGTCGCATCGGCGGGCGCGCCGCTTGCCAGCTGTTTCTCGATCGCCTCGATGCCGCCGCCGGTGAGTGAAGCACGCTTGTCCTTGATGTCGGGGGCATAGGACTGAACGGGCGAAGACGGCGCAGGCAGGGCGCCATCTTTTTCCGTCAGGCCGGAGCTTTCGGCCCGGTCGAGCAGATTGTCGAGTTTGCCATGGCGGGAGGTGAGCGCCATCTGCTGCTCCATCAGCTTGTCGACCTTGTCTTCGACCACCTGCTGGTCGAGAAGCTGGCGGGAGGTGATGCGGTCGACCTGCGCGCGGAGGGCAGCGATGCGGTCTTCATAGTCGTGCTGCATGCGGGCCTGGCGGGCCATGGTGGCGCCGATCAGGTCGTCGCGCAGCACGAGATAGGACGTGGCCAAGAGGTAGCCGATCGAGAACACGCCGACGAAGCAGAAGGCCACCGCAGCCATCCAGGGCCGGACCGTCATATGGCGAACCTTGTCACCGCTTGCCAGGATGAGGATATGTTCCTGTGCCCGCCTGCCGAATACCCGGTGCTGATGTCCGCTGTTCACGCAGGCTCTCCCGATTGATGCTCTACGCCTCTTTCGGAAAATTAGACACTGTTATGGTTAATGAATGCTTTCATTGCCGCCGTCGCATCATAAATTTCAGTGACTTCAAGCGTGGCTGATCGATGCCAACGATCTGTAGAAGGACGGCGTCAGCCCGGCTTCGGCGCGGGCAAGGTCGTTGAAGGGCGGCTTCAGCGGTCCGCGGAAATTGGCCCGTACCAGCTCCTGGAAGGCTTTTGCCGGGTCGCGTTTCTCGCGGGCGCAGAGGAAGCGGAACCATTTGGCGCCGACGGCGACATGGCCTTTCTCGTCGTTATAGATGACGTCGAGGACATCGGCACTTTCGAGATCGCCGGTCTGGCGCATCTTTGTCTGCAACGACGGCGTAACGTCGAGGCCACGGGCTTCCAGAATCAGCGGCACGACGGCCAGCCTTGCCGTCAGGTCGTTGCGCGTCGAATGGGCGGCCTGCCAGAGCCCGTCATGCGCGGGTAGGTCACCGTAATCAGCACCGAGATCCTTGAGCCTGGCGCGCACCATGCGGAAATGCTTCGCCTCCTCGAAGGCGACCTGCATCCAGCCGTCGAAAAAGGAATTCGGCACCTGCTCAGTCGCGAATCGCGCAACGATATCGAGCGCCAGATCGACGGCGTTAAGCTCGATATGGGCGATGGCGTGGAGCAGAGCGATCCGTCCTTTGAGCGTATGCAGCGAGCGCTTCTCCACCTGGGTCGGCGGCGTAAGCACCGGTTTGTCGGGCCGGCCGGGCCTGTCGGGCAGGGCTGCATCGAGTGGCGAGCGCAGCGACACCCGGCGGGCGAACCAGCGGGTGGCGCTTTCCTGCGCAAGTGCCGTCTTGCGGTCGAGATCGGCCGAGCTGATCGCATCGATGGCGCCGCCGCGCAGCGAGCTTATCGCCAGATGCCCGGTCACGCCGCCAGATTCCTCACGGCCTCGAGTACGGTTTCGGCATGGCCCTGCACCTTCACCTTCTGCCAGATGGTGGCGATCGTGCCGTCCTGGCGGATCAGGAAGGTGGTACGCTCGACGCCCATGAAATTGCGGCCGTACATGCTCTTTTCCTTCCAGACGCCATAGGCCTGCAGCGTCGTCTTTTCCTCGTCCGAGGCAAGCGCCACCGAAAGACGGTGCTTCTTGATGAACCTGTCATGGCAGGCGGCCGAATCGGGCGACATGCCGATGACGGCAGCACCGGCCGCTTCGAACTCGCTTGCTAACGCGGTGAAAGCCAATGATTCTGCGGTGCAGCCCGTCGTGTCGTCCTTGGGATAAAAGAACAATACGAGCGGCTTGCCGTGGAATTCGGCCAGCGTGACGCGGCCGCCGCCGTCGCGGGGAAGGTTGAAATCAGGGGCCGAGACGCCGATGCCGGGAACCGCCATTGGGAAAACCTTTCTTTTGCCGGGTTTGTGGATGACACTTTCTCTCCCCGAATTATATAGTGGACGGATACCCGTCCAGCATGGCCGGGTTCAATTCTTCACTTAAAGGGAGAGCCCGAGGGCGCATGTCAGCCATCCGCGGCGAAAAGGTCACGTTTCGCAAGAAGGATATCGTTGCGCTGGACCGCTTGCCGTCCGCCCAGGCCGAGGATCCGATCATCGTTCATTGCCCACCGCCGCGTTCGCCGATGCGCCGCACGGCGAAGCTGACCTCAGGATTTCTGGGACTGATTCTCCTTATTCTCGCTGGCATCGTTTTCACCGTCGAGAGCGGCATGTTCGACAAGCCGCTGTCGCAGCAGGCTCAGGCGGCGCTGAATGGTGTGGCCGGACCGCGCTACCGCGCCGAGGTCGGCTCCACCGTCATCCGCTTCACTTCGGATTTTCGGCTGGCGCTTGAAGCGCGCAACGTCAACATGATCGACGAGGAGAGCGGCCAGCACCTGTCGACGACGGGTTCGGTGCGGCTGGGGCTCGATCCGCTGCAGCTTTTCCGCGGCCGCATCGCCGTCGCGGATATCGAAGCGGAGGATATCGCGCTCGATACCGCGCTTCTGCCCTCCGGCAATCCCGTCAAGCTCGATGATCTGCGCATCGACGCCGTACCGGGGGCGATGGAGAGGATCTTCTCGCAGTTCGACATGTTCGACAGCATTGTGACGCGCGGCTCGACGAATTCGGTGCGCATCTCCGGCATCGACATCAAGCTTGCCGATACCGCCAACGGTCCGCTTTCGCTTGTCATCGACAATCTCGTCTTTGCCCATGCCGGCCCGTCCTCGTTGCAATTGACCGGCGAAGTCGCGCTCAACGGCGAGGTGGCAGAGCTCGACATGCTGGCCGAGAAGGAAGACGGCCACGTGTCGAAGGTCGTGGCGACGCTGAAGCATGCCGACCTCACGCCCTTTGCGCTGAAACGCAACGATCAGGGCGTGATACGGCAGGGGCTCAGCGCCTTTGTCGACCTGACGGTGTCGGCCACCAGAGCGCGCGATGGGGTGCCGCCGGCGCTTGCGGCGACGATCGACATCGATCCTGGCCAGATCTATGCGGATGGCGATCCGCAGGAGCTGTCGGGCGGCCAAATCAATCTCGTCTATGATTTCTCCAAGCAGACGCTCGAGATCGCCAGGTCGAACGCCCGATTCGGCGCGACCACGCTTCCCATCAACGGCGCGCTGATCGATCTCGACAAGCTCGACCCGCAGGCCGGCAAAGGCTTCGGCATCGACCTGCTCGTCAGCGGCGGCACGGCAGCCCCCGGCGGCTCCGGCGAGCAGCCGCTCTCCTTCGACATCCAGGCGACGGGACGCTACATGGTCGCCGGCCGCGAATTCCAGTTTCCCAACATGACGGTTTCCAGCCCGCTTGGGGCGCTCTACGGATCACTTGATGTCAAGCTCGGCGACAAATCACCGGAGATCAGCTTCGCCGGCCAGTCGTCGCAGTTGCAGACGATAGCGATCAAGCAGCTCTGGCCGTTCTGGATGGCGCCCAAGGTGCGCAACTGGGTGCACGGCAATCTCTTCGGCGGCACCGTCACCAATGCCGCCATTTCCGTCTTCATTCCCTTCGGCAGGCTGGACGAGGCAGCCGGCGGCAAGGGATTGAAGCTCGACGCCAACCAGATCCGCATCGGCTTCGACATCACGGGTGCGCGGATGAACGTCGCCGGAGACATTCCGCCGATCCGCGACACGTCAGCACATTTCGACCTGACCGGCCCGGTTGCGACGATCGCGATCAAGAGCGGCACATCTTATTTCCCCTCCGGCCGGTCCGTCGGTCTCGGGCAGGGCACGTTCATCTTGCCTGCCACCTACGATAAACCTCTGATGGCCGATATCGATCTTGCGGTCTCCGGAGCGGCGGACGCCGTTGGCGAGCTTCTGACCTACAGGCCGATCCGGGTGCTGCAGCGCGCCGGCTTTACGCCCGACGATCTCAAGGGCCGGATCGAGGCGAATGTGAAGGCGCATTTCGGCCTGCTCTCCTCGCAAAACCCGCCGCCGGCCGAATGGACGGCGGCAATGAAGCTCACTGATATCGATCTTGCCAAGCCGTTTTCCGGCCGCACGATCAKCAATCTCGACGGCACGCTGAACGGCAATCCGAAACGGATCACGCTCGACGCCAAGGCCCAGATCGACGGTGTCCCGGCCGATATCGATCTTACCGAACCGGTCGAGGCATCCGACACGGCGGTGCGGCAGCGGGTGATCACCGCGACTCTTTCAGAGGACCAGCGCAACAAGCTGATACCCGGCCTTTCCGGCATCGTCGGCGGCAGCGTGAAGATGGTGCTGACGCGGATCGACGACGACCGGCAGGACGTCCAGCTCGACCTCACCAAGTCGCTGCTCGAACTGCCTTGGATCGGCTGGTCGAAGGGCAGCGGCATTGCCGCCACGGCCGAATTCGAAACGTCCGGCCCGGCCGACAATACCCAGATCAAGAATTTTCGACTGAAGGGCGATGGTTTCGGCGCCAACGGATCGCTGAACATTGGCAAAGGCGGGCTGATCTCGGCTGATTTCGACAGCGTCAAGCTGTCCTCGCTCGACGATTTCGCCCTGTCGGTGAAACGCAGCAAGGGCAATTTCGACGTCTCGGTCTCCGGCGACAGCGCCGATGCGCGGCCGGTCATCGCGCGGTTGAAATCGGGTTCTGACGGCGATGGTGATGGCGATGCCGGCGACACCGGCGTATCGGTGCGTGCCAGGTTGAAAAACGTCATCGGCTTCAACGACGAGAAGGTCGGCAATTTCCAGGCGCAAATATCACTGCGCGGCGACAAGCTGCAGACGCTCAATTTTTCCGCCGTTACCGACAGCGGCGAGGCCGTGGTCAGCCAGATGAAGGACGGYGGCGTCATCAACATCACCAGCGGCGATGCCGGCGCGGTATCGCGTTTCGCCGATCTCTATCAGCACATGCAGGGCGGCCTGCTTAATCTGGCGATCCGGCTGGGGGCAGAGGGCGGCTGGGATGGCTCGCTCGACGTGCGCCGCTTCGCGATCGTCAACGAACAACGCCTGCGGTCGATCGTTTCGACACCTGTCGGAAATGAGCAGCGCAGCCTCAACGAAGCCGTCAAACGCGATATCGATACCTCGTCGCAGCGCTTCCAGCGCGGCTTTGCCCGTGTCGTCTCGCGTAATGGCATGGTCGGCATCGAGAACGGCGTGCTGCGCGGCGACCAGATCGGCGCAACCTTCCAAGGCATCGTGCGCGATCGCAAGGGCAACATGGACATGACCGGCACCTTCATGCCGGCCTACGGCCTCAACCGGCTTTTTGCCGAACTGCCGCTGATCGGCGTCATTCTCGGCAATGGCAGCGACCGCGGCCTGATCGGCATCACCTTCAAGCTGACAGGCAAGTTCGACCAGCCGAACCTGCAGATCAACCCGCTGTCGATCATCGCGCCTGGTGTTTTCCGCCAGATCTTTGAGTTCCAGTGAGGCGAGTGAAGCCGGGAGGTCGCAAATCCCGGCAGGTGCAAAAAGTTCCGACAAAGCGTCCGGTGTGTGACTTGTTGCCGGATCGCAGGAGAGAAATGCGCAAGTTCGTCCTCGGCAAGGCCAAATCCGACCTATCCTGACAAGTCCGACATTGATGCTTTGCCTATTTTAGGGAAATCTGATGTACTATATTGTCCCGGCCAGGAAGCAACGGCCGGTGCAATGTCGGAGGATGCGATGCAGTGCGCCCGGACAGTTTCTTTCGCATCGGCCGCCATGATGGCTGTGACAATTGCCGACACTTCGCTTGCCGCGGAAAAGGTTGTGCGGCTGAAGTCGCAAGAGGCGGTCATCCGTTCGGACCACGTCCTCATGGTTCCCCTCGACGCGATGATGACGCCGCCGATCTTCTCGATCAGCTGGTGGTCGCGGGTGAAGCCCGATGCAAGCGTCGATCCGCCGGCTATCTTCTCCGAGAGACCAAACGAGATGACGCGGAATACCGGCGGGGAGCTGAATGATCTTGCTCGCCGACCCGAATAGTGAGGCAAAGAAAAAGCCGGCGGGGCGCCGGCTTTGGTATCTGTTCGGATGTAAAGCCGCTTACGCCGCGCGGCGGATCAGGATGTGTTTCTTCTTACCGAGCGAGAGCTTGATGATGCCGTCGGCGGTGATTTCGCCGCTGCCGATCATCTTGCGTTCGTCGCTGACCGCCTCGTCGTTGATGCGGACTGCGCCGCCCTGGACGTGACGGCGTGCTTCGCCGTTCGAACCGGCAAGGCCGGCACGTACGATCAGCGACAGAAGGCCGATGCCAGCGTCGAGCTCGGAGGCGGGCACGTCGACCGACGGGAGATTTTCCGAGAGACCACCTTCCTCGAAGGTCTTGCGTGCCGTTTCGGCAGCCTGTTCAGCGGCCTGGCGGCCGTGCAGGATTGCCGTCACCTCGGTCGCAAGGATCTTCTTGACCTCGTTGATCTCCGAGCCGCCGAGTGCGGAGAGACGGGCGATTTCATCCATCGGCAGCGTGGTGTAGAGCTTCAGGAAGCGCGAGACGTCGGCATCCTCGGTGTTGCGCCAGTACTGCCAGAAATCATAGGCCGAGAGCATGTYGGCGTTCAGCCAGACAGCGCCTGTTGCCGACTTGCCCATCTTGGCGCCGGATGACGTCGTCAGCAGCGGCGATGTCAGCGCATAGAGCTGCTGTGTCCCCATGCGGTGACCGAGATCGATACCGTTGACGATATTGCCCCACTGGTCCGAACCACCCATCTGCAGGCGGCAATCGTAGCGCTTGGCAAGCTCGACGAAGTCATAGGCCTGGAGGATCATGTAGTTGAATTCCAGGAAGGACAGGGACTGTTCGCGGTCGAGACGCGTCTTGACGCTGTCGAAGGACAGCATGCGGTTGACCGAGAAGTGCTTGCCGACATCGCGCAGGAATTCGAGGTAGTTCAGCGAGCGCAGCCATTCGGCATTGTTGATCATCAGCGCGTCCTTCGGACTGTCGCCGTAGTTCAGGTAATTGGAGAAGACGCGCTTGATCGAAGCGATGTTGCCTTCGATCGTATCTACGGTCATGAGCTGGCGCGCTTCTTCCTTGAAGGAGGGATCGCCGACCATGCCGGTGCCGCCGCCCATCAGCGAGATGGCGCGATGACCGGTCTTCTGCATCCAGTGCAGCATCATGATCTGGATCAGCGAGCCGGCGTGCAGGCTGGGCGCCGTCGGATCGAAGCCGATATAGGCCGTCACGGTTTCCTTGGCGAACAGGTCATCGAGGCCGCTTTCATCGGAGACCTGATGAATGAAGCCGCGCTCTTTCAGCGTGCGGAGGAAATCGGACTTGAACTCGGACATGGGTTTCGTCTCTTGGTGTCTGCGCTACCCCGTGTGGGCCTCACGCAAGTTCGTTGTTGTTGATCTGTCGCGGCGCGTTTAGCACTGTTTTTACAAAAGTGCATCCGGGAATCGCATGGGAGGCAAGCCTCATGAATGTCATCAGGACCGCGATCGGTCTGATGAGCGGCACGTCGATGGATGGAATCGACGTCGCGCTGATCAGGACAGACGGTCGCAGCTTCATCGAGCGCGGGCCGTTCATGGGCGTGCCCTATGATGCCGATTTTCGTGGGCAGCTCAAACGGGCGCTGGAAATCGCACGTCCACTGAGCGACAGGAACGAACGGCCCGCTGAGCTTCGTGCTATCGAGCTTGAACTGACCTTACGGCATGTAATTGCCGTCACGGCATTCATGGAGCGTTTCGAGCTTTTAGCCGATGGCGTCGATGTTCTCGGCTTCCATGGCCAGACGGTGCTTCATCGCCCTGATGAGGGATTGACGATCCAGATCGGCGACGGCCCGGAACTGGCGCACCGAACCGGCATACCGGTGGTCTACGACATGCGCGCCAACGACATGGTCCATGGCGGGCAGGGTGCGCCGCTGGTGCCGGCCTATCACGCAGCACTCGCGGGAAAATTCCAACAGCAGGGACAGGCGGTATGCTTCGTCAATATCGGCGGCATCT
Organism: Rhizobium sp. P1_E1; assembly: GCF_056406015.1. Classification (NCBI taxonomy): domain Bacteria; kingdom Pseudomonadati; phylum Pseudomonadota; class Alphaproteobacteria; order Hyphomicrobiales; family Rhizobiaceae; genus Rhizobium; species Rhizobium sp. P1_E1. The sequence goes on from NZ_JBFUAY010000039.1 coordinate 12,870, forward strand.
CCAATCCCACTTCTATCGGCACGGACGGCCGGATATCGGCCTTCGACAGCGGGCCGGGCAATACGCTGATCGACCAGTGGGTGGAGATGCAGACCGGCAGAACCTATGATCCGGGCGGCGAGATTGGCGGGCGCGGCGAGGTCGTTGCCAGCCTGGCGGAGCGTTATCTGCAAAGCCCGTTCTTTCGCGGCAATGTTCGTCGTTCCCTCGATCGGGGCGATTTTGCGCCGCTTCGGCCCGAGGAAGCAAGCCTTGAAGACGGTGCCCGGACGCTGGCGCATGTCGCCGCCGCCTCGATCATCAAATCCGCCAGCTTCCTGCCCGAGACCCCAGCGGTCTATATCGTCTGCGGCGGCGGGCGCCTGAACGCCACTCTGATGGCGGAATTTTCGGTCATGGCCGAAAGGTTCGGCTCGAAGGTACTGAGCGCCGAGGAGGCAGGCTTCGATGGCGACGCGATGGAAGCCGAGGCCTGGGCCTATCTCGCCGTCCGGTCGCTGGACGGGCTGCCGTTGACATTTCCCGGCACGACGGGAGTGGGCGTCCCAGTCAGCGGCGGGGTACTGGCAACGCCATGAGAGAGCAGAGGATCATATTGAAGACGCCGCGGCTGAGCTTCGTCATGTGGGACGAAGGCGATGCGGGCCTGGTGCGGCAGCTGCATTCGACAATGGCGACGACCCGCTATCTGTCCGGCAATGCGCCGTGGAGCCTCGAGAAGGCTGAGCAGCGGCTGAAGGGCTGGTTCGAAGAGCAGGCGCGCGACGGCACGACCAAATACAAGCTCCTCGCCGAGGACGGCAACTTCGTCGGCCGCGCGGGCATTTCGAAGTTCAGGAGCGAGCAATTCGAACTCGGTTATTCCCTGCGCGAGGAGGCGTGGGGCAAGGGCCTGGCAACGGAGGCGGCAGGCGCCTTGGCCGACTGGTTCTTCGAAAGGCGGTTTGCGCAAGGCTTCATCGCCTTCACGCATCCCGAAAACATCGCCTCGCAACGCGTCCTCAGAAAGATCGGCATGCGCGAACGCGCGCCGATCCCGATCGACGGAGTGCTTGGCACGGCTTTCGAACTCACCGCCGACATGCGGCCGCCAATGCCCTAACTTTTTACCGCGACCGGCCGGACATTTGATTCGCGACCAGCCTGGTTGCCATCCTCGACGCCCCTGACCTGAGCAATGAACGAGAACTTCTTGCGAAGGCCAAGGATCGGCTTCTCGATGAAATGCCAGGACAGCACCGCGACGGCGAGAGCCGATGGCAGGCCGACGAGATAGAGCGCCAGCGCACCATATTTCGGGTAGAGAAACACCGACGGGAACGAGCTGATCCAGATCTGCAAAAACGGGTCGTGATAGAGATAGACGCCGTAGGAATAGTCGCCCTTCCTGAAAAAGGCCGGAATGGGCACCTCGGACAGGCCGACGAAGACGGTGATGTAAACGAGAGAAGTGATCACCAGTGGCCGGTTCATCACCGACTCCGTCGCCCGGCTGTCCAGGGTCAGAATGGCGACGATGCAAACCAGGCAGGCGGCGGCGAACAGCCAGCGGGAATGCGGAATGACCGCTTTGAACTGAAAGGCGACGATGCCCATCATGAAGGCGGTTATCAGCTGGGAGCCTCGGCTCATGAACAGGAAGCGAGCGATCGGCTTGATTGTATCAGGTAACAGATAGGGCATCTTCTGCACGATAAGGCCGATGACGATGTAGGCGATCGTCACCGCGAGCAGCTTGTAGCGAGTCTTGACGATGGCGGTGATCATCAGGAACGACATGATGATGTAGCAGAAGATCTCCCAGGGAACCGTCCAGAGAGCGCCGTTGACGCGCTGGCTTGGATTATTCTCGAACACGCCCGGAAGCTCGTAATGGATCCAGCCGACGATATTCAGGAAGTATTTGAAAAACCGCTGATCGGTAAAATATTCGGAATGATAAACGACCGTAATGATCGGCCCGATAATCAACGAACAGACGACGATATCGACCGCAAGGGCCGGGACGATGCGCAAGCCTCGGTTGATCAGGAAATTCCGGAGGCTCAGTCGCTGGGCGCTGCCGGCGATGAGAAATCCGCTCAAAGCGAAGAACATCGGAACAAGAGCGTATTCAGTAAACCAGAATACCGACCCCCTGATGAAGTCATTGTTCTCGGTTAACAAAAAGGAATGGGTCAATACGATGGAAAAGGCGAGCCCTATTCGAAGAAAATCGAACCCCGGACCAATTCCCCTATACTTATCCAGGACTTCCCCGAACGACTTGGTCATTGCGGACCTCGCTTTTGTTAGGATCGCGAGGACCCTACCGCACTGCAACATACATTGCAACACGGTAGGTGATCTGTTCTGACACATCCGGCCCGGTGGTGTTCCGGACCGTCACGGCATCGATGAGGCCGAGATTTTGTGGTGTCAGCGAATCCGCTTGGCGGCCGGTTCCGGCACCAGTTCGCCGTTGAGGCGACGGTCGAGGTAATCCTCGCATTCGCCCATCAGCGTTTCCACCTGGCCATTGAAGAAGTGGTTGGCGTTGGCAACGGTGCGGTGGGTGATGAGGATGCCCTTCTGGGTCTTCAGCTTCTCGACCAAGCCGTTGACATCCTTTTCCGGCGCCACCTTGTCGGCTTCGCCGTTGATGATCAGTCCGGAAGAGGGGCAGGGCGCCAGGAAGGAAAAGTCGTAGGTGTTCGGCTGCGGCGCGATCGACATGAAGCCTTCGATCTCCGGCCGGCGCATCAGGAGCTGCATGCCGATCCAGGAGCCGAAGGAATAACCGGCGACCCAACAGGTCTTGGAATCGGGATGCAGGCTCTGCACCCAGTCGAGCGCCGAGGCGGCATCCGAGAGTTCGCCGGCGCCATGGTCGAATTCACCCTGGCTGCGGCCAATGCCCCGGAAGTTGAAGCGCAGCGTCGTGAACCCGCGCTTCTGGAACATGTAGAAGAGCTGATAGACGATCTGATTGTTCATCGTGCCGCCGAACTGCGGATGCGGATGCAGAATCAGGGCGATGGGCGCGCTTTTTTCCTTGGAGGGCTGGTAGCGGCCTTCAAGACGGCCGGCTGGGCCGTTGAAAATAACTTCGGGCATTGGTACTCCGGGTTTTATTTCGCGTTCGCGCTGCGCTGGATGACAACATGACTTGACTAGTGTTGTCAGCTTTTCTAAAACGCAGTTTAGAACAATTCGAAACTTGCATGGCGATCCACGCATCGTGGAACGTGTCATAAGGCAAGCCCGGCGGAAATTTCAAGAAAAATGAACCGCGGCCGCTGAAGCAAGCTCGTCAAGCGCAGGACTGAAGATCATGGCGCCGCCACGCCTTTATCTCGACTGGAATGCCACAGCGCCGCTGCACCCCGCAGCACGCGCGGCGATCATGCGCGCCATCGATGTGTTTGGCAATCCGAACAGCGTGCACGGAGAGGGCCGCGCCGCGCGCGCCGCCATCGAAGGCGCACGGCGCAAGGTGGCGGCACTTGCCGGCACCGGTCCTGGCAATGTGGTCTTTACCAGTGGTGCGACCGAAGCCGCTAACCTGGTGCTGACACCGGATTTCCGAATGGGCCGCACGCCGCTTCGGCTGGGCCATCTCTATTTTTCGGCGATCGAGCATCCGGCTGTGCGCGAAGGCGGCCGCTTCGCCAGGGAGAGTATGACGGAGATCCCGGTGACGGAAGCCGGTATCGTCGATCTCGATGCGCTCGGCCTCCGGCTTGATGCGCATGACAAGGCCGTCGGCCTGCCGATGGTCGCTATCATGCTCGTCAACAACGAGACGGGTATCGTGCAGCCGGTTGAGGCGGCGGCAAAGATCGTCCACGCCCATGGCGGGCTCTTCGTCGTCGACGCCGTGCAGGCGGCAGGCCGCATCGCGCTCGATATCGAGAAGATCGGCGCCGATTTCATGATCGTCTCCTCGCACAAGATCGGCGGGCCGAAGGGAGCCGGCGCGCTCATCGCACGCGGCGAGGCGCTGATGCCCAGGCCGCTGATCCAGGGCGGCGGGCAGGAGCGGGGTCACCGCTCAGGGACACAGAATTCTCTGGCGCTGATCGGCTTCGGCGCGGCGGCAGAAGCTGCGTCCGACGAACTCGAGGCGCGCAATGCGACGATCGGCGCGCTGCGCGAGCGGCTGGAAGCCGGCATGCGTGAGGCGGCATCCGATGTGATGATCCACGGCGAGGGCGGCGAGCGCGTCGCCAATACGATCTTCTTCACCCTGCCGGGGCTGAAGGCTGAGACCGGGCAGATCGCCTTCGATCTCGAAGGCGTTGCCCTTTCTGCAGGTTCGGCCTGCTCATCCGGTCGGCTCGGGGAAAGCCACGTGCTGACGGCAATGGGACGTGACGCCAAGCTCGGAGCGCTACGCATCTCGCTCGGCTTTTCGACGACGGAAGACGATGTCGACAGGGCGATTGCGGCTTTCGCGAAGATTGCCTGTCGGCGGAGGTCGGCGGGCGAGGCGGCTTGACCCGTCAAAACTTGCGGAAACGCAAATTTCTGCTTGCCAATCGGGCTGAAAAGTCCCTTTTGGCCTCTTACATAAAGGGCAGGACAATTGCCCAAACGCTACAAGCTGCCGGACCTTGTATCCGGCGAGATTGGAGAATGAGATGGCTGCCGTGCAGGAAACAATCGACCAGGTCCGCCTGATCGATGTGGACCAGTACAAATACGGTTTCGAGACCGTCATCGAGATGGACAAGGCGCCAAAAGGCCTGTCCGAGGACATCATTCGTTTCATTTCGGCCAAGAAGCAGGAGCCGGAGTGGATGCTGGAATGGCGTCTCGAGGCCTATCGTCGCTGGCTGACGCTGGAAGAGCCGACCTGGGCGCGCGTCAACTATCCGAAGATCGATTTCAACGACATCTATTATTACGCCGCGCCGAAAAGCACGCCGGGTCCGAAGTCGCTCGACGAGGTCGATCCGGAGCTGTTGAAGGTCTATGAGAAGCTCGGCATTCCGCTGCGTGAACAGGAGATTCTTGCCGGCGTCGAGAAGCCGAAGATCGCCGTCGACGCCGTTTTCGACAGCGTCTCGGTCGTCACCACCTTCAAGGCAGAGCTGAAGAAGGCCGGCGTGATCTTCATGTCGATCTCGGAAGCCATCCGCGAATATCCCGATCTCGTCCGGAAATATCTCGGCTCGGTCGTGCCGACCTCGGACAATTATTACGCGACGCTGAATTCGGCGGTCTTTACCGACGGCTCCTTCGTCTTCGTGCCGAAGGGCGTTCGTTGCCCGATGGAGCTGTCCACCTATTTCCGCATCAATGAGAAGGGCACCGGCCAGTTCGAGCGCACGCTGATCATTGCGGAAGAGGGCGCCTACGTCTCCTATCTCGAAGGCTGCACGGCGCCGCAGCGCGATGAAAACCAATTGCATGCCGCCGTGGTCGAGCTGGTTGCGCTCGATGACGCCGAGATCAAATATTCGACGGTGCAGAACTGGTATCCGGGCGACAAGAACGGCAAGGGCGGCATCTACAATTTCGTCACCAAGCGCGGCGATTGCCGTGGCGACCGTTCGAAGATCTCCTGGACGCAGGTCGAAACCGGCTCGGCTATCACCTGGAAGTATCCGACCTGCATCCTGCGCGGCGACGACAGCCGCGGCGAATTCTACTCGATCGCCGTGTCCAATGGCCATCAGCAGATCGACAGCGGCACCAAGATGATCCATCTCGGCAAGAACACGTCGAGCCGCATCGTCTCCAAGGGTATCGCCGCCGGCGTTTCCAACAACACCTATCGCGGCCAGGTCTCGGCTCACCGCAAGGCGTCGAATGCGCGCAACTTCACCCAGTGCGATTCGCTTTTGATCGGTGACAAGTGCGGCGCCCACACCGTGCCCTACATCGAGGCGAAGAATTCGACGGCGCAGTTCGAGCATGAAGCGACGACTTCGAAGATCTCCGAGGACCAGCTGTTCTACTGCCTGCAGCGCGGCATCCCGACCGAAGCCGCGATCGCACTGATCGTCAACGGCTTCGTCAAGGAAGTCCTGCAGGAACTGCCGATGGAGTTTGCGGTCGAAGCACAGAAGCTGATTAGCATTTCGCTAGAAGGCTCGGTCGGCTGATATGGAAACTGCGCAGTTTATTGATCAGGTGGCCACACCGATTGGCGTGGCGATTGCCAGTCTTTTCGTTTTTCGCCGCAAACGGCCGAACGCGGAGAGAATGAGCTGGATAATGAGCATTGCGGGAGCCGCCATGGTGCTTATTGCCTTTGTGGCACTTAAGCGCTTCTTATAAACTGATCTCCACATCCACTTTTGTACAGACGCTGGGTCGCTTGTGCCCGAGTACACAGGAAAAACGAAATGCTTGAAATCAAGAACCTCCATGCCCGCATTGCCGAAGACGGCACCGAGATCATCCGTGGCCTGAACCTGACGGTGAAGGCCGGCGAAGTTGCCGCCATCATGGGGCCGAACGGCTCCGGCAAGTCGACGCTCTCCTATGTGCTCTCCGGCCGCAGCGATTACGAAGTCACCGAGGGCGACATTCTCTATAATGGCGAGAGCATCCTCGAGCTCGATCCGGCCGAGCGTGCGGCCAAGGGCATCTTCCTCGCCTTCCAATATCCGGTCGAAATCCCCGGTGTTGCCACCATGCAGTTCCTGAAAGTGGCGATGAACGAGCAGCGCAAGGCGCGCGGCGAAGACGAGTTGACGACGCCGGATTTCATGCGCCGGGTCAAGGATGCTGCCGGCAAGTTGCAGATCAATACCGAGATGCTGAAGCGGCCGCTGAATGTCGGCTTTTCCGGCGGCGAGAAGAAGCGCGCCGAAATCCTGCAGATGGCGCTGCTCGAACCGAAGCTCTGCGTGCTTGACGAAACCGATTCCGGCCTCGACATCGATGCGCTGAAGATCGTCGCCGACGGCGTCAATGCGCTGCGTTCGCCGGACCGCGCGGTTGTGGTCATCACCCATTACCAGCGCCTGCTCGACTATATCGTGCCGGATACCGTCCACGTGCTCTACAAGGGCCAGGTGATCAAGTCGGGTGACAAGACGCTGGCGCATGAGTTGGAAGCCAACGGCTATGCCGACATCATCGGCACGGCAGCCTGAGTTCGGGTGGAAAGGACGACGTCCATGAACATGCAGACGACGAGCCGCCTGACTGCGGCCGAGACGGCGTTGATCGAGGCCTTCAACCAGCAGATCGGCGAACTGCCGGGCAATGGTGCGGTGACGGCCCTGCGCGACCGGCTTCTCGACGACCTGAAGAAGGCCGGCCTGCCGACGCGCCGCGTCGAGGCCTGGCATTATACCGACCTCAAGAATCTGCTGCGCACCGTTCCGCCGCAGGCGGGCGATGCCGGCTCGGAGGCTTTGGAGCCGCTCGTTGCTGATGCCACGGTGCTGGCGGTGATCCAGGGCCATTCCAACCAGAAGGCTACGGCCGACGGTCTTGGCGTTTCGGCCTATTTTGAACGTCTGCTTGACGGCTCTGCCGCAGGCGGGCTCGATGCGCTCGGCAGCGACGACGCCGTCGGCCGCATCAATGGCAGCTTCGTGCGCGACGGCTATGTCATCGACGTGCCTGCCGATGCCGAGCTTGAAAACCCTCTTGAAATCCAGTTCATCCATGCGGGTGGGCAGGCACATACGCGCCTTCCCGTGGCCTTCGGCGCCGGTGTCAAGGCGACCGTCATCGAGCGTCACCTCACGGTGACCGGTGATGCGGCTCTCGTGTCCCACGTCAGCGACATCACGGTGGGCGAAGGCACGGAACTGACCTGGATCATCCTGCAGCAGCAGGGGGCCGACGATACGCATCTCGGGCAGATCCGCATCGATCTCGGCGCTGACGCCAAGCTCCGGCTTTTCGTCATCAATGCCGGCGGCAGGCTGGTGCGCCAGGAGCTTAACATCAAGGTGACGGGCGAGGGCGCCGATCTGACGTTGCGCGGCATCAACCTGCTCGGCGGCGACAGCCATATCGACGTGACGATGGTGCTCGGCCATGACGTGCCGAACACCGGCTCGACCGAAGTGATCCGCAACGTCGTCTTCGACCGCGCCAAAGGCGTCTTCCAGGGCATGATCCGGGTCGCGCCCGATGCGCAGAAGACCGATGCCAAGATGGCCTGCAACACGTTGCTGATGTCCGACGACGCCGAATTCTCTGTCAAGCCGGAGCTCGAAATCTTCGCCGACGACGTGCAGTGCGGCCACGGCGCGACGGTGACCGATATCGACGCCAATCATCTCTATTACATGATGGCGCGCGGCATTCCGGAGAACAAGGCGCGGGCGATGCTCGTCAACGCCTTCGTCGCCGAGATCGTCGAGGAACTGGAAGACGAGGCCCTGGTCGAGGCGCTGGAAGGCGTGATTTCGGCCTGGCTCGAAAAGCACGCCTGATCGGATATATCAATGGACAAGATAGTGCCGGCCACCCAATACGACGTCGAAGCCATCCGTCGGGATTTTCCGATCCTGGCGGAGAAGGTGCACGGCAAGCCGCTGGTCTATCTCGACAACGGTGCCTCGGCGCAGAAGCCGCAGCTGGTGATCGACGCCATCTCGCATGCCTATAGCCATGAATATGCCAATGTGCATCGCGGCCTGCACTATCTCTCGAATGCGGCCACGGACGCCTATGAGGCAGCGCGCGAGAAGGTGCGCCGCTTCCTTAATGCACCTTCGGTCAACGACATCGTTTTCACCAAGAATTCGACGGAAGCGATCAACACCGTCGCCTATGGCTGGGGCATGCCTAGGATTGGCGAAGGCGACGAGATCGTCCTGACGATCATGGAGCACCATTCCAATATCGTGCCCTGGCACTTCATCCGCGAGCGGCAGGGCGCCAAGCTTGTCTGGGTGCCAGTCGACGACGAGGGCGCTTTCCATATCGAAGATTTCGAGAAAAGCCTGACGGAGCGCACCAAGCTCGTCGCCATCACCCATATGTCGAATGCGCTCGGCACTATCGTTCCCGTCAAGGAGGTCTGCCGGATCGCGCATGAGCGCGGCATCCCGGTGCTGATCGACGGCAGCCAGGGCGCCGTGCATCTGCCGGTCGATGTGCAGGATATCGATTGCGACTGGTACGTCATGACCGGTCACAAGCTCTACGGCCCGTCCGGCATCGGCGTGCTCTACGGCAAGAAGGAGCGGCTTTTCGAGATGCGGCCGTTCCAGGGCGGCGGCGAGATGATCTTCGAAGTTGCCGAGGATATGGTGACCTATAACGACCCGCCGCATCGTTTTGAGGCCGGCACCCCGCCGATCGTGCAGGCGATCGGGCTCGGTTATGCACTCGACTATATGGAGAAGGTCGGACGCGAGGCGATTTCGCGCCACGAGGCCGATCTTTCTGCCTATGCGGTCGAGCGGCTGAAATCGGTCAATTCGCTGCGGGTCTTCGGGACGGCGCGCGACAAGGGGAGTATCTTCTCCTTCGAGCTTGCCGGCATCCATGCCCACGACGTCTCGATGGTGATCGACCGGCAGGGTGTTGCGGTCAGGGCCGGCACGCATTGCGCCATGCCGCTCTTGAAACGCTTCGGCGTCACATCCACATGCCGTGCATCCTTCGGCATGTACAATACCCGCGCCGAGGTCGATGCCCTGGCCGATGCGCTTGAATATGCGCGCAAGTTCTTTGCTTGAGGAGTGTCCGTGATGAGCCTGGACGAAAGCGAACAGAAGATCGACGTGCGCGAAGGCATCGTGCATTCCAGCATTCCGGCCGATGAGCTGGCGCGGCTGAGCGACGACGTCATCAGCGCGCTGAAGACCGTCTACGATCCGGAAATTCCAGCCGACATCTTCGAACTTGGTCTGATCTACAAGATCGACATCGAGGACGACCGGATGGTGAAGATCATGATGACGCTGACCGCCCCGGGCTGCCCGGTTGCCGGCGAGATGCCAGGCTGGGTCGAAAACGCCGTCGGCGCCGTCGAAGGCGTATCAGGCGTCGAGGTGGCCATGACCTTCGATCCGCCGTGGACACCGGATCGCATGTCCGAAGAGGCGCAAGTCGCCGTCGGCTGGTACTGAGATCCCGCGGTATTGATCCGTTTACCTCAGGGTACTACATTTGAGTCACGATGCGCCGGATCTTGACCCCGGTTGCGGAAGGAGAATGAGCCGATGGGCTTTGCAATCATGAGCATGACGGACGGGGCTGCGGCCCGCGTCAAAGCGATCGTCGAGAATTCTGGGCCTGATGCCAAGGGCGTGCGCGTCGGCATCAAGAAGGGCGGCTGCGCCGGGATGGAATATACCATCGACCTGGTGACCGAGCCCAATGCCAAGGACGATCTGATCGAGCGCGATGGTGCCAAAGTCTGGGTCGAGCCGTCGGCAGCCCTCTATCTGCTCGGTACCGAAATGGGCTTTGAGACGACGACGTTGCGCTCCGGCTTCACCTTCACCAATCCGAACCAGACGTCGGCCTGCGGCTGCGGCGAATCCGTCGAGCTGAAGCCTGCCGATCTCGCGGCCCTTGCTGCCCAGCGCCAGGGTGAGCCGGCGCATTCCTGATAGCCGCGACTTTCAGGCTGGCGGGAAATTCTCAGGCAGCCAATTCTCGATGAAATTCGGGCGTGCTCAGTCGCGCTTGATGCTCATCAGCATTTCCCACATGTCAGCGCCGGTCTCGAAGACCACGGCGTTCGCCTTGTAGCTCTGCTCGGCTTCGGTCAGATCGGTCAGTTCAGTGGCCGGATCGACATCGGATGCCGTCGGGTCGACGAGGGCCTGGACGCCGCCTGATACAACGGAGGTGAGGCTGGTGTTCAGCCTTGTATAGCCCGGGGTGCTGCTGTTTGCGATGTTGTTGGCAATTGCGCCGACACGTGTGGTCTGCGCCCGCATTCCCGAAAGAGCAATGCTCGTAATACCCGATATGCTCATCAGCCGTTTCCCCAGAACTGGATGGTAACCTTCTAGCTGCGAGGGTTTAGGAAATGCTGAAGGCTTTGCGTTAGCAAAAGCCTTAGGTCAGGGCCTTGTGCTGTCGCCTCTGTTCAGGATCGGCACGGGACTATATCCAGGATAGGCGGCAGTGGAGCGCCTTTGCGACGATTTTCAAGTTCGATATGGTCCATGGCTATTCTCCTTGGCTGGAATGAACGGATTTCGGAATGGGGCGATCTGGTTGCGCGGCTGTCAGTTTTGCGTTCCTGTTCGCTGGCCTTGAAAGAATCGTCGAGCAGGTTTGAAATGCAGGACATTCAATGCTGGTGTAGCTGGGCCTATACTTCTGTCTAGGTTTCAACGGGCATGACGAGGTTGGGACAGGATCAACAAGATCATCCCCAATACCTATGTATAGTTTCGTCGCCTGCTATCGGGACGGTAAGGTCTAGGTGTCTCTCGGAAGTGACTTCCATGTGGAGACCGGCACCGCGAATGTGCCGATAGACATCGGCATGTCCCCTCCCGCGCCGAAGTCTCGTGGATCCGATGATCCGCCAGGACCGCTCCGCCCCCTCGGAGCGGTCCGATCTTTTTTAAGAGGATGTCCGCGCCATCTATCGCATGGCATCCCTTTGCATTGATAATAGGCGCTGACCCTCGGCGGATTTGTGGAGCAGGTGATGACCAAGAAGCGGCCGAAAGGCATCGAGAAATACACGGCCCCCGCCGGCGGCTGGGGTGCACTCAAAGCCGTTGCCGAAACCCTTGCGCGCCAGCAGGTCATTGCGCAGGGGGCTGCGACGCTGCTGAAAGCCAATCAGCCCGAGGGCTTCGATTGTCCGGGCTGCGCTTGGCCCGATCCCAAACATACGAGTTCGTTCGAGTTCTGTGAAAATGGCGCCAAGGCGATCACCTGGGAATCCACGGCGAAACGTGCCGGGCCCGACTTTTTCGCGGCGCATACGGTCGCCGAACTGTGGCAATGGAACGACCATCAGCTGGAAGACCAGGGCCGCCTGACACACCCGCTGGTCTATGATCACGCCAGCGACCGTTACCTGCCGATCGGCTGGGAGGAAGCCTTCACGCTGATCGGCGCGGAACTGCGCAAACTGCCCGATCCTGACATGGCTGAATTCTACACATCGGGACGCGCCTCGAACGAGGCTGCATTCCTGTTCCAGCTTTTCGTCAGGGCCTACGGCACCAACAATTTTCCCGACTGCTCGAACATGTGCCATGAGGCAACCAGCGTCGGCCTGCCACACTCGATCGGGGTCGGGAAGGGCACGGTGACGCTCGAAGATTTCGATCATGCCGATGCGATCTTCAGCTTCGGCCACAATCCTGGCACTAACCACCCGCGGATGATGACCACTCTGCATGATGCCGCGAGGCGCGGCGTCCCGATCGTGGTCTTCAATCCCCTGAAAGAACGCGCGCTCGAGAAATTTGCGGCACCGCAGAACCCGGTGGAAATGGCGACGATGTCTTCGACGCCGATCGCATCGGCTTATCATCAGCTGCGCACCGGCGGGGATCTCGCTGCCCTCAAGGGCCTGCTGAAGCGGATATTCGAGCGCGACGATGCCGATATCGCGGCAGGCGGCAAAGGCTTTCTCGACCGGGAATTCATCGAAGCCCACACGATCGGACTGGAGGCTCTCAAGGCCGATATTGCAAAGACGGAGTGGGCGTCGATCCTGAAGAGATCAGGATTGACGCTCGAAGCGCTCGATAGCGCCGTTGATGTCTATCTCAACGCCCGTAATGTTATCCTCTGCTATGGCATGGGCATCACCCAGCACAGCCACGGCACCGCCAATGTCCAGCAGCTTGCCAACTTCCTGATGTTGCGGGGAAATATSGGTCGCCAGGGTGCTGGTATCTGCCCGCTGCGGGGGCATTCGAACGTTTAAGGTGACCGGACCGTCGGGATCACCGAGATCCCCAACAAGGCGCTTCTCGATGGTATGGAGAAGGCCTTCAGCTTCCGCCCGCCCGAGGAGAAAGGCCATAATGCCATCGAGGCCATCGAGGCGATCATCGAAGGCCGGTCGAAGGCGCTTGTCTGTCTCGGCGGCAATCTCGCCGTCGCCATAGCCGATCCGGAAGCGACATTCGAAGGTATGCGCAAGCTCGACCTTGCGGTCCATCTCGCGACAAAACCCAATCGCTCGCACCTGCTGATCGCCCGAACCTCCATCATCCTTCCCGTCCTCGGCCGTACCGACCAAGATATTCAGAGGACGGGGCCACAATCGGTGACCGTCGAGGATTCCATGGCGATGGTGCACGCCTCACGCGGCTTTCTGAAGCCGCCCGGCGACGAACTAAGGTCCGAACCGGCCATTATCGCCGGCATCGCCAAGGCAACGCTCGGCGCCAAATACGATATCGATTGGGACGGGATGGTCGCTGACTACAACCGCATTCGGGAAAAGATCGAGGTGGTCTTTCCCGATTTCCATGATTTCAACACAAGGGTCAGGAAACCCGGCGGTTTCCGGCTCACGGTGGCCGCCTCCGATCGGCAACGGCGCACGCCCTCGGGAAAAGCGCAGTTCCTCATCGCGCCTGGACTGGAGGAAGATCCGCGCCTTGCAGACGCAGACACACTGGTTCTGACAACGCTGCGCAGTCACGACCAGTACAACACGACAATCTACAGCCTTGACGACCGCTATCGAGGTGTCTTCGGCCGCCGTGACGTGATCTTCATGAACAGCGGCGATCTCTCCGCACGCGGCCTCGCCGACGGCGACAAGGTCGATATCGAGTCGGTCGCTGAAACCGGCAGCAGGGCGGTCAAAGGCTTCACCGCAGTGGCCTACGACATCCCTGTTGGCTCCATCGCCGGATATTATCCCGAGATGAACAGGGTCATCGCGCTTGGTGATTACGACCGGAGATCGGGAACGCCTGCCTACAAGGGCGTGCCGGTAAAGGTGCAGAAGTCCGCGTGAGGTCAGGCAAGCGGACTGGCCTGGCGGGCTCGGCTACCGCGACGCCACCCAGTCGTGCCAGTCGCTTTCGTTGCCGTTGAACACGTTGAGATCGATCTTGCCGTCGACGCCATCGGAAAGGCCGGAGCCGGAATACTGCCAGAAGAGCCACTTGCGGCCCGGATAAACCTTGGAGGGATGAGCGGCGACCGAGCGCAGCCAGAAGGGATAGTCGAGCAGTTGACCCTTCAAATTGTCGCGGTAGAAGTCCGGCGCCGTGTAGATGATCGGGCGTTGGCCGTAATAGCGCTCCAGCTTGTCCATGAAGACCTGCATCTTTTCCCGGACACGTGCAGGCGAGATGCGCCTCTTGCAGCTCGATTCGCCGTTCCATTCAACGTCGATGACGGGTGGAAGAGCGTTGGCTTCCCTCGGCACGTTGCGGATGAACCAGTCGGCCTGTTCGCCGGCTGTCCGGCACCAGTAGAAGAAGTGATAGGCGCCGTGTTTCAGGCCGGCTTCCTTGGCCCGGCGCCAGTTTTTCTTGAACATCGGATCGAGGTGATCGCCGCCGTCGGTGGCCTTGATGTAGACGAAGTTCGCGCCTTGCCGCCGCAAGGTCTCCCAGTCGATCTCGCCCTGCCAGCGCGACACGTCGACTCCGTGGACGGCTAGCTTTCTCGGCGAGGTGGAGCCGAAGTTGATCGGCTTGGCATCGCGGAACCGGTGGCCGTAAATTTGCCCGCGGGTCGGCGACCTCGTGCCGACATCGGGCATTGTATTGCCGGCGGGATTGGTCGGCATCAGCAGGGCGACCGGCTTTTCCATCGGCATCGGCATGCCGACCGGCCTGTCTGCGGGCACGAGCGCCTGCGGCTCTGGAACCTCTCCTGTCCAGCTCAACGCCTGCGGCGGCGGGCTTGCCTGGGGCGCAGGATCGCCCACGGCGGCAGCCGGTATCGGGCCGCTCGGCTGGGTGATGGCGTTGGTCGTTTCCCGCGACGGTACGGGGGTGAGCACATCTTCGGCGCCAGAACTTGCGGCGCATCCCGACAGGATCAAGGCGGCGAGGAGGATTGCTGGCACAGCCGATGGACGCATAAGAACCTGCACGCAAAACAAGGGACCGACGATGATCCATGTTGATGGAAGCCGCCTTTATGAATTGCTAACAGAGACTTGCTAAGAAAGGTTAAATTTGATCCTTGAGCGCCAAAAGCATAAAGCCCCTCCCAACCCGTGGGAGGAGCTTTGGCTAACGCTGCTATTCGGCCGCCTCGACGTAGATTTCCACCAGCGGGCAGCTGCAGATCAGGTTGCGGTCGTCGTAGACGTTGTCGACGCGGAAGCCGCCGGGCGAGAAGCAGGCCTGTTCGCGGCTATGGGGGCGATCCCAATCGCCGACGAGGTTCTTCCAGCTTCGCGGAGATCCTCCATGTCGATGTTGCCATTCTTGCGCAACTCCATCTGAGACGGCCGTGCCGGATGGTACGACAGCCTCAGCGACTGGCTTTCATGCCCGCTATCAGAATATCGATGAGTTGCCTTGCCGCATCCCGCCAGGCGGGGCCACAGCTGATGCTCGCGCCGCCCGCCAGGGCGCGCAGGATATCGAGTGGGTCCATCGCCAGACGGATTTCACCGGTGGCGACTGCGCGATCCACCAGCAGATTGACGGCACCTATGATCAAATCGGCAGAATCGGCATAGAGCTCGGAGGTGCCGCCGACCAAAGAATCCAGCACCTCGGACATGCCGTGTTTCGTCACGACATAATCCACGAACTGCACCAGCCACAGGCGAAGCGCTTCGACAGGCGGATGTGTATCGGCAAGACTTTTGGCGGCAGCGGCAAGCTGCGTCGTCTCGTTGCGGTAGATGGCGGAAACCAGTGCATCGCGCGTCGGGAAATGGCGATAGAGTGTGCCGATGCCGACGCCCGCGATGCGGGCGATTTCCTCCAGGCTGGCGCTGGAACCCTTGTCGGCAAAGACGGTCTTTGCCGTTTCCATCAGCAGAAGACGATTGCGTTCGGCATCCGCACGCGGCTTTCGGACGGTGGGTCCGTCACTTTTTTCAGCCATTTCCGAGAAGTCCCCTTGATAATCGGAGGTACCCTCCATATTTATCTGGAGGCATCCTCCTTTTATTTCATTTGAGGCCGGCGGGCAATGGTCCACCAGCCCGGAGCGGTGCGTCCATAATCAAGGAGATAATCATGAGTGGACTTTTTGGCGCGACATCAACCACCGATGAGGTGCTCGCCGGCGTCGATCTCAAGGGCAAGCGGGTTCTGGTGACGGGTGTTTCGGCCGGCCTCGGCGTGGAAACCGCGCGCGTGCTGGCAGCCCATGGAGCGCAGGTGGTGGGTACGGCACGTGACCTTGCAAAGGCGAGGGCGGCAACGGAAGTCGTGCGCGCCGGTGCGGCCAATGGCGGCAGCCTGGATATCGTCGAGCTTGATCTTGCCTCTCTGGCAAGCGTGCGCGCCTGCGCCGATGCGCTCATTGGGGATGGCCGGCCCTTCGATGTCGTCATTGCCAATGCCGGCGTGATGGCGGCTCCTTTCGGCCGCACCGCCGATGGCTTCGAAACGCAGTTCGGCACCAACCATCTCGGTCATTTCGTGCTGGTCAACCGCATCGCGCCGCTGATCAAATCGGGCGGCCGAGTGGTGATCGTCGCATCCTCGGCCCATCGCATGGCGCCCTTTAGCCTCGACGACCTCAATTTCGAGAGCAAGACCTATGAGCCCTGGGCGGCCTATGCCCAGTCGAAAACCGCAAATATCCTGTTCGCAGTGGAACTCGACCGGCGCCTCAAGGAGCGCGGCATCCGTGCAACGGCACTGCATCCCGGCGGCATCCAGACCGAACTCGACCGTCATCTCGACCCTAATATGATTGAAGGCATGATAACGCAGATCAACGCAGCACTCGCCGCCGAGGGCAAGCCGTCCTTCCTGTGGAAGACGATTCCTCAGGGTGCGGCTACCTCCGTCTGGGCAGGTTTCGTCGCCCCGGCAGACGCGGTCGGCGGCAAATATTGCGAGAATTGCCACATCTCCGAAGTGACGGATGCGGAGATCAGCCCGATTTCCGAAGGCGTGCGCACCTACGCGCTCGATCCCGAGACGGCCAGGGCATTGTGGGCCAAAAGCGAGGATATGGTCGGCGAGCGCTTCTAGGCCGTAAACCGGCACGCTTCGAGCTGATAGAGAGCAGGGGAACTGGGAAACTGGTGCCCCTGCCGAGGAGTTGAACCTGGATCAGCGGCTAAGCAGACAGCTGCTCTGACGTTGAGCTACGCAGGGCGTAGCATGTTATGCCAGARATGACGTTCGCAGGCGAACGGAGCTTCGAGAGACGGTTAGAGGCTAAGGTTAACCGCGCATCTCTATCAGAATTAGAAAAGCCCCTCCCATGATGGAAGGGGCTCGGATTGTTCGGCCCTTCGCTACAGCATCGGCCTCGACCGCTATTCCGCTGCCTCTGCGTAACTTTCCACCGGCGGGCAGGTGCAGATCAAGTTGCGGTCGCCATAGACGTTGTCGACGCGGTTGACCGGTGACCAGTATTTGTCGACGCGGAAGGCGCCGGGCGGGAAGCAGGCCTGTTCTCGGCTGTAAGGACGATCCCATTCGCCGACGAGGTCTTCCACCGTGTGCGGGGCGTTCTTCAGCGGGTTGTTCACCTTGTCCATGCGGCCATCCTCGATGGCGCGGGCTTCCTCGCGGATCGCCAGCATCGCCTCGCAGAAGCGGTCGAGTTCGGCCTTGGTCTCGCTTTCCGTCGGCTCGATCATCAGCGTGCCGGCGACCGGCCAGCTCATGGTCGGCGCGTGGAAGCCGCAGTCGATCAGGCGCTTGGCGACGTCGTCGACCGTAACGCCCGAGCTGTCGACCAGCGGACGGGTGTCGATGATGCATTCATGCGCGACGCGGCCGGCAGCCGACTTGTAGAGCACGTCATAGGCGCCCTTCAGCCGGGTGGCGATATAGTTGGCGTTGAGGATCGCCACCTTGGTCGCCTGCGTCAGGCCTTCGCCGCCCATCATCAGGCAATAGCTCCAGGAGATCGGCAGGATCGAGGCGGAGCCGAAGGCGGCGGCCGAGACCGCACCCGAACGGCCGTCGGTTTCGGGATGGCCAGGCAGGTAGGGAGCCAGATGCGCCTTGACACCGATCGGGCCCATGCCGGGTCCGCCGCCGCCATGCGGGATGCAGAAGGTCTTGTGCAGATTGAGATGCGAAACGTCGGAGCCGATGTCACCGGGGCGAGACAGACCGACCATGGCATTCATGTTGGCGCCGTCGAGATAGACCTGGCCGCCATGCTCGTGCACCAGATCGCAGATCTCCTTGACGGTCTCCTCGAAGACGCCGTGCGTCGAGGGATAGGTGATCATGCAGCACGAAAGGTTTGCCGCATGCTCCTCCGCCTTGGCGCGGAAATCGTCGAGATCGATATCGCCATTTTCGCGCACCTTGACGACCACGACCTTCATGCCGACCATCTGGGCCGAGGCCGGGTTGGTGCCATGCGCAGAGGTCGGGATCAGGCAGACGTCCCGATGGCCGTCGCCATTGGCGATATGATAGTTGCGGATCGTCAGCAGGCCGGCATATTCGCCCTGCGCGCCGGAATTCGGCTGCATGGAGAAGGCGTCGTAGCCGGTGACGGCGCAGAGCTTTTCGATCAGGTCGTCGATCATCTCGCGGTAGCCGAGCGCCTGGTCGGCCGGCACGAAGGGATGGATGTCGGAAAACTCCGGCCAGGTGATCGGCAGCATTTCCGCCGTCGCATTGAGCTTCATCGTGCAGGAGCCGAGCGGGATCATCGAGCGGTCGAGCGCCAGATCCCGATCGGAGAGCCGGCGGATGTAACGCGTCATCTCGCTTTCGGCACGGTTCATGTGGAAGATCGGATGGGTGAGGTAATCGCTGGTCCTGAGCAGGCCCTTCGGCAGGCGGTAGGAGGGCTCGAAATCGGCGATCGTGAAATTGCCGCCGAAGGCCCGCCAAACGGCTTCGAGCGTCGCCGGCCGGGTGCGTTCGTCAAGGCTCATGCCGATCCCGGTTTCGCCGACCTTGCGCAGATTGACGCCTTCGGCGACGGCGGCACGCAGGATGAGACCCTGCATGTGGCCGACATCGACGGTAATTGTGTCGAAGAAGGTGTCGGGTTCGACCTTATAACCGAGCTTTTCCAGGCCCTTGGCCATCAGCACGGCCTTCTGGTGCACCTGCTGGGCGATCGCCTTGATGCCCTTCGGGCCGTGGAACACGGCGTACATGGAAGCCATGACGGCAAGCAGCACCTGAGCTGTGCAGATGTTCGACGTCGCCTTCTCACGGCGGATATGCTGTTCGCGGGTCTGCAGCGACAGGCGATAGGCGCGGTTGCCGCGGGCATCGACGGAAACGCCGACGAGGCGGCCGGGCATGGAACGCTTGATGGCATCCTTGACCGACATGTAGGCTGCATGCGGGCCGCCGTAGCCGATCGGGACACCGAAGCGCTGCGAGGAGCCGACGGCGATATCGGCACCCATTTCACCAGGCGACTTCAGCAGCGTCAGCGCCAGGATATCGGCGGCGACGATTGATATGGCGCCCGCCTGGTGCAGGCGCGCGATCAGGCCGGTAAAATCATGCACGTGACCGTGCGTGCCGGGATACTGGAAGATCGCGCCGAAGACATCGACAGGATCGAGATCGGTGAAGGGATTGCCGACGATGACGCTCCAGCCGAGCGGCTCGGCGCGGGTGCGGATGAGGGCGATGGTCTGCGGATGGCAGTCGGCATCGACGAAGAAGGCTTTTGCCTTCGACTTGGCCACACGCTCGGCGATCGCCATGCCTTCGGCGGCGGCGGTTGCCTCGTCGAGCAGCGAGGCGTTGGCGACGTCGAGGCCGGTGAGGTCGCAGATCATCGTCTGGTAGTTCAGGAGCGCTTCCAGGCGGCCCTGGCTGATCTCCGGCTGGTAAGGCGTATAGGCGGTGTACCAGGCCGGGTTTTCCAGGATGTTGCGCTGGATGACCGGCGGTGTGATCGTGCCGTAATAACCCTGGCCGATCAGCGAGACCAGCACCTTGTTCTTGTTGGCGGTCTCGCGCAGCTTGTCGAGCGCCTCGCGCTCGGTCATCGGCGCGCCCCAGACGAGCGGCGCCTTCTGGCGGATCGAGGGCGGCAGCGTCGCGTCGATCAGGCCGTCGAGGCTGTTGTAGCCGATCACCTTCAGCATGTCGGTCATCTCGGCCGGCGAGGGGCCGATATGACGGCGATTGGCGAAATCGTAGGGCTGATAGTCGGTGAACTGGAATTCTGTCGGCGTCGTCATTACGCAGTGAGCTCCTTGTAGGCCGCTTCGTCGAGCAGACCATCGGCGTCGGCAGCATTTGCAAGCTTCAGCTTGAAGAACCAGCCAGCGCCCTGAGGATCGGAATTGACCAGCGACGGATCTGCAACGATGGCCGGATTGACCTCGGTAATCTCGCCGTCAAGCGGACAATAGACGTCGGAAGCAGCCTTGACCGATTCAACGGTCGCGGCATTGCCGTTCTTGGAGAAGGTTGCGCCGACTTCCGGGAGTTCGACGAAAACCAGGTCGCCGAGCTGATCGACGGCATAAGTGGTGATGCCGACCGTCGCAACGCCGCCTTCGATCTTCAGCCATTCGTGTTCTTCGGTAAATTTCAGCATTGTTCGTCCTCTCTGGAAAAGGTTTAGCGTTTGTAGGTCGGTGTGACGAAGGGCAGGGCGCTGACGGTGGTCGGCAGATATTTGCCGCGCACCTCGGCATAGACCAGTGTGCCGGCCGCAGCATGGGAGACCGGCACGTAGCCCATGGCGACGGGGCCTTCGACGCTGGGGCCGAAGCCGCCGGAGGTGACCTCGCCGATTTCGACCTTGCCTTCGGCATCGGCATAGAGCTTGGCATGGCCGCGCACCGGCGCCTTGCCTTCCGGCTTCAGGCCGACGCGGCGGCGCGCGGCGCCGTTTTCGAGTTCGGACAGGATGCGGCCAGAGCCCGGGAAGCCGCCGGCGCGCGCGCCGTTGCCGCGCCTTGCCTTCTGCATGGCCCACTCCAGCGCCGCCTCGACCGGTGAGGTGGTCGTGTCGATATCGTTGCCGTAGAGGCAGAGGCCGGCTTCGAGGCGCAGCGAATCGCGGGCGCCAAGGCCGATCGCCTGAACGTCCGGATGTTCGAGCAACCGCATGGTGACATCCTCGGCCTTGTCGACGGGGATCGAAATCTCGAAGCCGTCCTCGCCGCTATAGCCGGAGCGTGAGACCAGACAGGAAACATCGTGCAGGCGGCAATGGCGCACGTCCATGAATTTCATCGCCGCGACGTCGGCCCAGAGCTCGGCAAGAACTTCGACCGCGCGCGGTCCCTGTAGCGCGATCAAAGCGCGATTGAGGAGCGTGATGTCGCACCGGTCGCCGATATGGGCCTGCAGATGAGCGAGATCGGCCTCCTTGCAGGAAGCGTTGACGACGATGAAAAGGTGATCGTCGAGATGAGTGATCATCAGATCATCGAGAATGCAGCCGGTATCATCGGTGAAGAAGCCATAACGCTGGCGGCCTTCGGCAAGGCCGAGGATATCGACCGGCACCAGGCTTTCGAGCGCCAGCGCCGCATCCTCGTAGCTGCCAGATTTCGCCTTCACGATGACCTGGCCCATGTGGGAGACATCGAAGAGGCCGGCTTCGGCGCGGGTATGAAGATGCTCCTTCATGACGCCTGCGGGGTATTGCACCGGCATGTCGTAACCCGCGAACGGCACCATGCGGGCGCCGAGCGAAAGATGCAGGGCATGCAGCGGGGTTTTCTTCAGGGCAGCAGTATCGTCCAAAAGACGCCTCCGGGGTTTGCGCCTTCTTGCGAAGGCGCGGGCTCAAATCTGAAGGCGCGGCTGCGCACTTCTCTCCTGAGCCCCCTCTGTCCCTTTGCCTGAGATTGTTATCCCTTCGGCGAGCGTTTCGAGAACGCTTCTCTCCAGAGTTCCGTCTGCCCCTTGCTGGTCCTTTTGCCTGAGAGTTTCCGGGGCGGTTGCTCCTTCGGCACCGGTGGCGAAAGCACCGGCTTCTCCCAACAAGGTTGGCGCAATTATCCGGCGGGTGTAGCGCTTGGCAAGGCCAAATGTCGTGACCGGACAATTTTTTGTCGCCATATCCATGCCAAGCCCTGATCTGCGGCAAATCTGCTTTTGCATTCCGTGGGGAAACCGGCTATCGCGACATGCTGTTGAAGGGGATCTCATGCGGCAGACCGGACTGAAAGCGACGCTCTTCCTGCGCACGCTTTGCGCATTGAGCCTGCTTTTGCTTGGCCTCGCCCATCAGGCACCTCAGGCTGTCGCCTCCGAAGGCTACGATGCAGCGGCCTATGTGCTGCCTGACGGTACCTTCGCCTCGCTCTGCGTCACCGTGAAGGACACCGACGGCAAGACCGTCGCCTTCAAGCCGAATTGCGAAGCCTGTCGGCTGTCGGCCTCCGTCATCCTGCCGGCGCCGGATGCGGGCTCCTGGCTCGAGCGCAAGCTCGCCGCGCTGATCAACGCGCCGATCGAAACCTCAGCCGTTGCCAGCGTAAGCGCCGTCAGCCGGCCGAATTCCCGCGCACCTCCCGTCCTCGCCTGATCTGCTTCCGCAACCTATGATGCAGCATGCCGGTCCGCCCGAGAGAGGTCCGTGGCCGGCGAGGAGATATCCGATGAAAACTCTCAAGACATTTGGCAAGACATTCGGGCTTGCCGCCGTTCTTTCCGCGACCGCCTTTGCCAGCGCCGAGGCGCATGTGACCTTCCTCGACAGAGAGGCGAAGCAAGACAGCACCATTCTTGCCACGCTGCAGGTGCCGCATGGCTGCGACGGCAAGGCGACCACGGAAGTGCGGGTCAAGCTGCCGGAAGGCTTCGTCTTCGCCAAGCCGCAGCCGAAGGCAGGCTGGGAGCTCGAGGTGATCAAAGGCGACTACCAGAAGACCTACGACAATCACGGCGACAAGGTGAAGACCGGCGCGATCGAAGTGCGCTGGAAGAACGGCAATCTCTCCGACGATTTCTACGATACCTTCGTCATCCAGGGTAAAGTGTCAGGCGTCGAGGCCGGCACCGCGCTCGCCTTTCCGGTGACGCAGATGTGCGGCGATACGGTCACGGCCTGGGATCAGGTGGCTGGGGAAGGTGGCGACGCGCATGGACTGAAAAGCCCGGCGCCGCTGTTGAAGGTCGTCGCCGGCGAAGACCATGGTCACGACCATGACGATATGGCAGGCATGGACATGTCCGGCATGGCTGGCATGGCCGCTGCCACACCGGCTGGCGAAACGGTCAAGGCCGGCGATCTCGAGATTTCCGGCGGCTTCGCCAAGGCAATGCTGCCCGGCCAGCCGGTCGGCGGCGGCTTTTTCATGGTGAAAAACAACGGCAAGACGGACGATCGCTTGCTGTCCGTGACGTCGCCTGTATCAGGCGAAGTTCAGATCCACGAGATGGAGACCAAGGACAACGTCATGCGGATGCGCCAGCTGAAGGACGGCATCGCCATCGCCGCTGGCGAGACGGTCAAGCTTGAGCCCGGCAACCTGCATCTGATGTTCCAGAAGGTGAAGACGCCGTTCAAGCAGGGAGACACCGTGCCGGTGACGCTGACCTTCGAAAGGGCCGGCAAGGTCGATCTGGTCCTGCAGGTGCTCTCCGCTCAAGGCAAGTGAGAGCAGCGATTCAAAGTGCTACAGCGTCCTTTGCGCGTCTGGAAAGACGCGCGGCGCTGTAGTTAAAAAAAGCCCGCGATAGCAATCGCAGTCGCGGGCTTTCGTTTGGAAGGCGATCGCCTCAGAAGTCTTCGTAGGATCGCAGCGCCTGTTTCAGGCCGGACTGCGGCTGGCGGTTGCCCTTCGCCATCAAGTCGAGCGCAACTTCGGTTGACTGGATGATGCTGGAGGGCTCGTCTATTTCCTCAGTGCCTTCGGCCTTCAACTGCCGGTCGGCAACGCGCCGTGCGTCGCGCGCCGCAGTGCTCGTCGCGACACGCTGCGGGATTCGGAGCGACTCGAAAGCAACAGCGGCGGTGTTGGCCGATATGGACAGGAGCTGGGTCATGCCAGTCACCGTATCGGCATGATCTTGGCACCATCATAAGAAAATCATTGGCATTTTACAAAATGGTAAGAATTCATATGAGCTCGATTGGAATCACTTTCGCAACGCGGTAAATCCGGCTCATGATCCAGGCTCTCCTTGTCGCCTTCGGCGGCGCTATCGGTTCCGTTCTCAGATATTACGTCGGTCAGTGGACGCTACGTCTCATGGGGCCGGCCTTTCCCTGGGGAACGCTTGCCGTCAATGTTGTCGGCTGCTTCGTCATTGGCGTCTTCGCCGAGCTGATCGCGCGGAAGTTTAACGCCTCGACGGAACTGCGCCTTTTGCTGATCACCGGCTTCCTCGGGGGCTTCACCACTTTTTCGGCCTTCTCGCTGGATGCCATCTCGCTATTCGAACGCGGCGAGGCTGTTGCCGGCGGCATTTATATCGCTGCGAGCGTCGGACTATCGATGGCGGCCGTCATCGCAGGCCTTGCTGTCATGCGCGCTTTGGCCTGATCTCTTTTCCGGTTTCCGTTTTGCGTGAAAATGCTCTAAAGGCTGCGGCAAGAACGCCGGCTTGGCCTGCGCTGCAATTTCCGAAAGATTTTTTATGGCTGGCATTGAACATATCAAGGTTGAACCCGACGAAGCCGGCATGCGGCTCGATCGCTGGTTCAAGGTACACTTTCCGGGGCTCGGTTTCGGCCCGCTGCAGAAGCTGCTGCGCTCCGGCCAGGTGCGCGTCGACGGCGGACGTGTCAAATCGGATGCGCGCGTGCAGCCCGGCCAGACGGTGCGCGTGCCGCCGCTGGATGTCGATGCCAAGCTGAAGTCAGGACCGATCGCCGGCAAGGATCTCAAGCATTCGACGGATTTCGAACTGCTGTCGCGCATGGTGCTGCATGAGGACGAAAAGGTGATCGTGCTCAACAAGCCACCCGGTCTTGCCGTGCAGGGCGGCTCCGGCGTCGCCAGGCATATCGACCAGATGCTCGAAGCCTGGACCAGCCCGAAGGGCGAGAAGCCGCGGCTCGTCCACCGTCTCGACCGCGATACGTCTGGTGTTCTCGTCATCGCCCGCACCCGCGGTGCCGCGCAGAAGCTGACGGCGGCCTTCCGCGAGCGCGATACCAAGAAGACCTACTGGGCGCTGGTCAAGGGCGTGCCACGCAAACACGAGGACAAGATCTCGACCTGGCTCGTCAAGGAGCCGACGGCTGACGGCGACCGCATGCGTATCGCCAAGCACGGCGAGGATGGAGCAGATCACGCCGTTTCCTTCTATCGTGTGCTCGAAACCGCCGCCCAGAACCTCGCCTGGCTGGAGATGGAACCCTATACCGGCCGTACCCATCAGCTGCGTGTGCACGCGCTGCATATCGGCCATCCGATCATCGGCGATCCGAAATATTTCGACGACGATCCGAATTGGGATTTTCCAGGCGGCGTCCAGAAGAAGCTGCATCTGCACGCGCGTCACATCGACATCCCGCACCCCTCCGGCGGGCGCCTGCGCATCAGTGCGCCGCTGCCGTCGCATATGGTGCAGACCTGGAATCTTCTCGGCCTCGATCTCGCCAGTGCCGAAAGGGACGCCGAATGAAACTGGCGCTTTTCGATTGCGACGGCACACTGGTCGATAGCGCCGGCCTGATCCACGAAACCATGCGCAGGACCTTCGATAAGTTCGACAGGCCGGAACCGCGCTTTGAAGACACCAAGGCCATTATCGGCCTGTCCCTCGATATTGCGATTGCCCGCATGCAGGGCAGGCAGCATGTGGAGCAGGAAGACATCGACATGACGGCGCACTACAAATCGCTGTTCTCGATCGTGCGTCAGGATCTCGATTACAAGGAGCCGCTGTTTCCCGGCATCCGCGAGATGATCGACGCGATCAGCGGGCGCGATGACCTGCTGATCGGCGCGGTGACGGGTAAATCCCGCCGCGGGCTCAAGCTCGTGATGGAGACACATGGTTTCGACGCGCATTTCATCGTCGCACGCACCGCCGACGATTGCCCCTCCAAGCCGCATCCAGCCATGGTGAGCGAATGCTGCGATGAAACCGGCATGAATGCTGCCGACACCATTGTCATCGGCGATGCGGTTTACGATATGCAGATGGCAAAGGCTGCCGGCGCCAAGGCGATCGGCGTTGCCTGGGGCTATGCCAGCGTGGATGAGCTGATCGCCAACGGCGCTGATGCGATCGCCTACCATCCGAACGAGATATTGCGTCATTTTTCTTGAGGTGAGCCCATGCGCGATCTGCTGAACGACCTTTCCGAAGGCCTGAGCCATCCCGATCCCATCCGCCGCGCGCAGATTCAGATGAAGAAGCCGCTGCCGAAGCGCTTCTATACCGGCGTCTCCGTTGCCGAACACGAGGGCGGTTTTGCGATCACGCTCGACGGCAAGATGGTGCGCACGCCGGCACGGCAGGTTCTCGCCGTGCCGACAGAGGCGCTCGCGCAGCTTGTCGCTGCCGAATGGCAGGCGCAGGGCGAGGAGATCAATCCCGTGAGCATGCCGGTAACGCGGCTCGTCAACACCGCACTCGACGGCGTTGCCGCCAACGCGCAGGCGATCTTCGAGGATATCCTGCGCTTTTCCTCCAGCGACCTCATCTGCTACCGCGCCGGGGAGCCGGAACTTCTGGTCGAACGCCAGGCCGAGCACTGGGATCCCGTGATCGACTGGGCGGCGAATGATCTCGGCGCCCGGTTCATCCTCGTCGAAGGGGTGATGCCTCAGGAGCAGCCGCGCGAGGCGACTGCCGCCTTCGCTGTCACGCTCGCGCGATATGATAGCCCGATGGCACTTGCAGCGCTCCACACGGTCACCACGCTGACCGGCTCGGCGATCCTGGCGCTCGCCTTCGCCGAGGGCCGGGTAACGACTGAGGAGGCCTGGTCGCTTGCCCATCTCGACGAGGATTGGACGATAGAGCATTGGGGCAGAGACGAGGAAGCCGAGGAGCGGCGGGCCAAGCGCTTTGCCGAGTTCAAAGCCGCAGCGGATGTTTTTTTCGCCCTAAGCGCCTGAAACATATTGCCTTCCAATGCATTATGACGAAGTCTGCGACTCCAACGGGGTGGTGCGGGATTTTGCAATGAATTGGCTGAGGTCGTGTTTTTGCCGGGCCGCACTTGTCTGTATCGCGCTTACGGCCTGCGTCGGCCTCTCGGCCACCAAGCCGGAGGCACCGGTCTATGATGTGCGCAGCGCCGTCGTTCTCTCCGGTCCGAACATGCCGGCCGAGCTGCTTTCCGGCGTCAACGACCGCGTCAACGCAGCGATCAACGCCACCGTGCGCGACACTGTGCTGCCGCGGGTGGTGCTGACAATCCGCGTGGTTTCCATCCAAAAAGGCCTCGGCTTCCAGAAGGACCGCAACGTCGCCAAGATCAGCATCGACGCGGCCTCGGTCGAGGACGGCTCGGTCATCGCCGTCAGCGCCTTCGACGTGACCAGCATTGCTGCCGATCCCAAGCTTGCCGACGAGATCCTGGCCGAGGACGTCGCGGCAAGGATACGCTCGGTTTTCTCACTCAGCGGGCGCGGGCGCTAAATAGTTAGAACATGATGTTGTCCGAAAACCGCGCTCACTTTTCGGCATCATGCTCTAGCGCATAATCCAACCGCCGGATTGCCGCCCGCAGCGGCGAGGGAGATCGCATGAAGGAAATTCTCGAGGAACTGGAACGGCGCCGCGGCATTGCCCGCCTTGGCGGCGGCGAAGCACGCATCGACGCCCAACACAAACGCGGCAAGCTGACGGCGCGCGAGCGTATCGACCTCTTCCTCGATGAGGGCTCCTTCGAGGAATTCGACATGTTCGTCGAACATCGCTCCACCGATTTCGGCATGGATAAGAGCCGGATTGCCGGCGACGGCGTCGTCACCGGCTGGGGCACGGTCAATGGCCGCACGGTGTTCGTCTTCGCCAAGGACTTCACCGTCTTCGGCGGCTCGCTATCGGAAGCGCATGCCGAGAAGATCATGAAGGTGCAGGACATGGCGCTGAAGAACCGCGCGCCGATTGTCGGTATCTATGATGCGGGCGGCGCCCGTATCCAGGAGGGCGTGGCGGCTCTCGGCGGTTATGCCGAGGTATTCCAGCGCAATGTGCTCGCCTCCGGCGTCATTCCGCAGATCTCGGTGATCATGGGTCCGTGCGCCGGCGGCGACGTTTATTCGCCTGCGATGACAGATTTCATTTTCATGGTGCGTGATACCTCCTACATGTTCGTCACCGGTCCCGATGTGGTGAAAACCGTGACCAACGAGACGGTGACGGCCGAAGAACTCGGCGGCGCCGTGGTGCATACGGTGCGCTCGTCGATTGCCGATGGCGCCTATGACAATGATGTCGAAACGCTCTTGCAGGTACGGCGGCTGATCGATTTCCTGCCGCTTTCAAATACCGCGCCGCTGCCCGAGATCGAATGTTACCAGTCGGTGACAGAGATCGACACCTCGCTTGACACGCTGGTGCCGGCGAGTTCCAACAAGCCTTACGACATCAAGGAACTGATCCGGAAGGTGGCGGACGAGGGGGATTTCTTCGAGATCCAGGCAAGTTTTGCCGGAAATATCGTTTGCGGCTTCGGCCGCGTCGAAGGCTCCACCGTCGGTTTCGTCGCCAACCAGCCGATGGTGCTGGCCGGCGTGCTCGACAGCGACGCATCGCGCAAGGCGGCCCGTTTCGTGCGCTTCTGCGACTGCTTCAACATTCCGATCGTCACCTTCGTCGACGTGCCGGGTTTCCTTCCGGGTACGGCGCAGGAATATGGCGGCCTCATCAAACACGGTGCCAAGCTGCTCTTCGCCTATGCCGAGGCGACGGTGYCGAAGCTCACCGTCATCACCCGCAAGGCTTTCGGCGGCGCCTATGACGTGATGGCGTCGAAGCATCTGCGCGGTGATCTCAACTATGCCTGGCCGACGGCGCAGATCGCCGTGATGGGCGCCAAGGGCGCCGTCGAGATCATCTTCCGCAAGGATATCGCCGATCCCGAAAAGATCGCCGCCCATACGAAAATGTATGAGGACCGGTTCCTCTCGCCCTTCGTTGCCGCCGAGCGTGGTTATGTCGACGAGGTGATCATGCCGCATTCCACCCGGCGGCGGCTGGCGCGCGGGCTGAAAATGCTGCGCAACAAGGATCTCGCCAATCCCTGGAAGAAACACGACAACATCCCGCTTTAACGTTTTCCGCCGAACAAAGCTGCGCGATCGGGTGTTTACCCGCTGTCGAAAAAGTGAACGGCCGTCAGCGATCCGTGTGTTCAATCCTTGCGAGGGACAGGCTAACGCTCGGCTCTTATTATTTTAATGGAGAGGTTTAATGTCAACTTTCGAGCGTCTTTCTGCCTATCGCCCCTATGGGCTGGCCGCTCTCAGAATCATCACCGCGCTGCTGTTCATCGAACACGGCACGATGAAGCTTTTCGCTTTCCCGGCTGCGCAGATGGCCGGCCCGCTGCCGCCGCTGATGCTTTTCGCCGCCCTTCTTGAGCTTATCGGCGGTATCCTCATTCTCGTCGGCCTGCTGACGCGCCCTGTCGCCTTCCTCCTCGCCGGTGAAATGGCCGTCGCCTATTTCATGGCGCATGCTCCGAACAGCTTCTTCCCGGCCGTCAACCAGGGCGACGCCGCGATCCTGTTCTGCTTCGTCTTCCTCTACCTGTTCTTCTCCGGTCCCGGCGCTTTTGCCGTCGATAACCGCAAGACAGCCTGAACGATAGACTGAGGGGCGTCGCGACGCCCCTCAACCTTCACATCAGGCAGTAAGCTTGAGACCGGCGATGCCGGCGACGATCAGCGTGATGCAGGCAAGACGGGAGACACTTGCCTCATCGCCTAGCAGCCAGATGCCGAGAAATACGGTGCCGACCGTGCCGATGCCGGTCCAGACCGCATAGGCGGTGCCGATCGGCAGGTGCTTCACCGCCAGGCCGAGCAGCACGATGCTCACCACCATGGATATGACGGTCAGCGCCGTCGGCAGCGGCCGCGTGAAACCATCGGTATATTTAAGGCCGATTGCCCAGCCACATTCAAAAAGACCGGCGAGAAAAAGCAGAAACCAGGCCATGCGACTCTCCTTGTTCAAGGCGAGGCCGTCCCCGCGACAGTTGCATCCTGGAGGATGCCGCAGTCGTCTGCGATAACGCCTATATGCGTGAGGCGGCGGCGGTGTTCAAGGTCGGAATCGGCACGGCTGCCATGCCACCCGTTTCTTGCGGGCTTGGGAGCCGGATCAGGATTGCCCGCCAGCCTCGGCGGAAAGGCTCTTGGCGCGGCGGCAGAGGCGATCGAAGGTTTCGAGGAAGCGTGAACGGTCTTTCGGGCTGAAGGCGGCGTTGTAGCCCTTGCTCTCGCCGGTTTCACGCAAGTGCGCGCCGAGATCGCGCATGGCGCTCGCCATGCCGATATTGGTCTCGTCGAAGACGCGCCCTGTGGGTCCGCTGACGAAGGCGCTAGCGGCGACACAGCGTACGGCAAGCGGCACATCGGCGGTGACGACAACATCGCCCGCACCGGCGCGTTCGGCGATCCAGTTGTCGGCGGCGTCAAAGGCGTTGGAGACGATGACGTTGTGGATCATCGGATCGCGCGAGGGGCGCAGGCCGGAATTGGCAACGAAGGTGACTTCGAGGCCGAGACGTTCGGCCACCTTCAGGATTTCCGGCTTCACCGGGCAGGCATCGGCGTCGACATAGATCAAAGGCTGTTTACCTCATTCAATGCCGACGCCTGATACGCGCGGATTACTCGCGAGTCCAGATTTCGCTCGCAACCTTTTCCGAGCCGCCATAGGTCCAGACACCCTGCCAGCTGCCGTCCGGCTGCTCGAAATACATGGCGATGCCGAAATTCTCCTTGGAGACGTAGCCGACGGAGATCGCCGTATCCTCGTCGCTTGCCGGACCCATTTCGAAACGATCGCCGCTGAATTTTGCGCCGAGGCCAGTGCCGATCGACTCGTTCTTGCCGATCATCCAGTCGACGATATAGGTCTCGCCGTTGCGAAGCACCTTGACGGTGCCCTGATATTTGCTGCCGTCCTCGCTGGTGCCAGCGACCTTGTAGGAACCTGTGGGGTCCGCAAATGCAATGGCGGGCAGTAACACAAATGCACAGGCCGAAATAATAGTCCGAAAAATCATAGGGCCCCCCTTTTGGCGAAGCATGATTGCCAAGCACCGAAGCGGTAACATGAAAGGGCTTCACACTTGGTGAAGCCCTCTGCAGATCAGGCCCGTTATTTTTAGGGTATCGAGCGGTTTTACTTCAAGCCCGCAGTCTTTGTGTCATGCATTAGTAGACCACCACGCCGCGGATGCTTTTGCCCGAATGCATCAGCTCGAAGCCCTYGTTGATSTYCTCGAGCGGCATGGTGTGGGTGATCATCGGATCGATCTGGATCTTGCCCTGCATGTACCATTCGACGATCTTCGGCACGTCGGTGCGGCCGCGCGCGCCGCCGAAAGCSGTGCCCAKCCAGTTGCGGCCGGTGACCAGCTGGAACGGACGGGTGGAGATTTCCTGGCCGGCACCGGCAACGCCGATGATAACCGACTTGCCCCAGCCGCGGTGSSWKGCTTCCAGSGCCTGGCGCATCACCTTGGTGTTGCCGGTGCAGTCGAAGGTRTAGTCGGCGCCRCCGATCAGGTCGCCGTTGCGTTTGGTCAGGTTGACGAGGTAGGGCACGATGTCGTCRCCGACCTCCTTCGGATTGACGAAGTGGGTCATGCCGAAYTTYTCGCCCCAGGCCTTGCGGTCAGGGTTGATATCGACGCCGATGATCATGTCGGCACCGGCAAGWYKCAGGCCCTGRAGCACGTTGAGACCGATGCCGCCGAGMCCGAAGACGATCGCCGTGGCGCCGATCTCCACCTTGGCGGTATTGATGACCGCGCCKATGCCGGTGGTSACGCCGCAGCCGATGTAGCAGATCTTGTCGAAGGGCGCGTCGGGATTGACCTTGGCAAGGGCGATCTCCGGCAGCACGGTGAAGTTCGAAAAAGTCGAGCAMCCCATATAGTGGTGGATCTTGTCCTTGCCGATCGARAAGCGGCTCGTTCCRTCCGGCATCAGCCCCTGGCCCTGGGTAGCGCGGATCGAGGTGCAGAGATTGGTCTTGCGGGAAAGGCAGGAATAGCAYTCGCGGCATTCCGGGGTGTAGAGCGGAATRACRTGGTCGCCCTTCTTGACCGAGGTGACGCCGGRGCCGACATCGACGACGATGCCGGCACCCTCATGGCCGAGAATGGCCGGAAACAGGCCTTCAGGATCGGCGCCCGACAGGGTGAAATCGTCRGTGTGGCAGATGCCCGTCGCCWTGACCTCGACCAGCACTTCGCCGGCCCGCGGTCCYTCCAGCTGCACGGTCATCACTTCCAGCG
Organism: Rhizobium sp. P1_E1; assembly: GCF_056406015.1. NCBI lineage: Bacteria > Pseudomonadati > Pseudomonadota > Alphaproteobacteria > Hyphomicrobiales > Rhizobiaceae > Rhizobium > Rhizobium sp. P1_E1. The sequence continues at coordinate 45,231 of NZ_JBFUAY010000039.1, forward strand.
GTTTTCCTGCCTGAACGGCAACGGCGGCGCGAACGTCCATCTTGATATCCTTCCTCTTAAATTGAATTCTGATGCTACATATTCCGATAGACCGGCTTCTCAGCGATCTGCTTCGCTGCGTGACCGCCGAGACTTCATGCTCTCKCCTTCGGCCTTTTCGTTCATCTCAGGCTCGTCGTTGCCAAGCACCCATCACGTCTCCCGCTCAACCTGGCACCAGACCGCAAGCAGAGGCCGGGCTGTGCATCTTATCGCGAAAGATTGGCCGGCGTCGTTCGCAAAGACCGTGCCGACACCGGCGGAGAACCACTCGGAATCGCCAAGGCGGATTTCGCCCGGCGACAGCAGAATGAAGGCGCGCGGCTGCGTCTGAACATGATCGGGGAAACGGGTGTAGCGATCCATATAGATCACGCCGACCCTGAGATCGGCGCGTTCCTCCATGCCGCCGGGGCCGACCACGACCGCATGGGAATGCGTATCGCCAAAATTCAGGCTTGCAAACGGACCGGAGCGGCCGCGTCTCCAGAGCAGTTTGTCGGCGAGACTATGGAACTGGCTGGCGATCGCCTCGTATTTCCGTCCCGATTTCGCAAGATGGCCGATGGCGTCATCAAGCCCTTCCGGCGCGCCGGGAAGAGACCCGCCCTCCGGGCGCACCTTGCCGGTCTTGAGCAGTTTCTGGAGAACCTTGCCCGCGACGAAGCTGGCGACGGCAGGAGCCTCCGCCGACAACATCAGCCCGCCGACATCGTTGAGGAATTCCTGCAACGGCCGAGAACGTCTTTCCCTGCCGATGTCGTGTAGCCGTATGTATGCCGGCTTCTCGTCATCGTTCAGGAGAAGGTCGGCACCAGGTTTGATTGGACGTCCCACGACGCGCGCCACGTTCGGTCTCCCCCGCTAGAGTGCCTTTTGCAATTCCGGCAGGGCGTCGAAGAGATCGGCGACCAATCCGTAGTCGGCGACCTGGAAGATCGGTGCCTCCTCGTCCTTGTTGATGGCGACGATCACCTTCGAATCCTTCATGCCGGCCAGATGYTGGATGGCGCCTGAAATGCCGCAGGCRATATAGAGCTGCGGCGCCACCACCTTGCCGGTCTGGCCGACCTGCCAGTCGTTCGGCGCATAACCGGCATCGACGGCSGCACGCGATGCACCGACGGCAGCACCGAGCTTGTCGGCAAGCGGCAGGATGACCTCCCTGAACTTCTCGGCAGAGCCGAGTGCSCGGCCGCCGGAGATRATGATCTTGGCAGAGGTCAGYTCCGGACGGTCGGAGGCCGACAGCGCGTCCCTGACRAAGGTCGACAGCCCCGGATCGGAAACCGCCGGGATCGCCTCGACGGTGGCCGAACCACCTTCCGGCGCGGAGGCAAAGGATGCGGTGCGCACGGTGATCACCTTTTTGGCATCGGTCGCCTGCACCGTCTGGATGGCATTGCCGGCATAGATCGGCCGTTTGAAGGTGTCGGACGAGATCACCTCGACGATCTCCGAGACCTGGGCGACATCGAGCAGGGCTGCCACCCGCGGCAGCACGTTCTTGCCGACCGAGGTGGCGGCCGAGATGATCGTGTCGTAGCTTCCCGCCAGCGAGACGATCAGGTCGGCCAGCGGTTCGGCCAGATTATTGGCCAGTTCGTCGCTTTCGGCGAGCAGCACCTTGGAGACACCGGCAAGCTTGGCGGCGGCATCGGCAGCGGGTTTGGCAGCCTTGCCGGCAACGAGAATGTGAATATCGCCGCCGATCTTGGTTGCAGCCGTCAGCGTCTTGGCGGTCTGGTCGGACAGGCTTGCATTGTCGTGGTCAGCCAGAAGAAGAATGGTCATGATGATGGTTCCTGTTCCAACCTGATTACAGC
>NZ_JBFUAY010000040.1:0-51587 GCF_056406015.1 Rhizobium sp. P1_E1
TCTCTCAATAGGTCGCGGCCGGTTTCGGCTTCTTCTCGGTCCATTGCGGCGGCGCGCCGTATTTGGCAGCCACAGCCCCCATCAGTCCGGGCGGTCGGCCGAAGGCGTCGCAGGCGGCGTATTTCGGTTTTCCGCCGAGCCACGATTTCATCCGCTGCCCCGATGGCAGCGAGATATCCAATCCCTTCGGCTCCTTGCCTTTGATCAGCATGCGGGAAAACTCGCTGCTGAATTTCGAAGCCAGGCTATAGGCGTCGCCGACTTCGGAAACGCGGGGGTTGTTCTGCAGCGAGTTTGCCCCGCGCGACCAGACGATGGCCGCCCGCTGCACGCCACCGCTGTCGACGGCTTCCGCCTCGACCGCCAGTCCGCCCAGGCCGGCCGGCAGCCGCGGCACGCCGACCGGCAGCACGAAACCGGTACCGACGGTCACGACGGTCGAAACACCGGCCATCGCCTTGTTGGTCGGCACGATGTCGGTGACGACCGAGCGGATTGTCAGGTCCGCCGGCTGGCCGGCTGAGACCAGCTGATATTTGTCGCTGAGCGAAATGCAGAGCGCCCGGTCCAGCGCGTTCGCCACCATCACGCGGTCGGCGTCCGATTTGACGCGGGTCGCGGCGTTGAAGGCGAAGGTCGTCGGCACGATACTCACCGTCTTTGCCGGGCTAAGGCGCGTCCCATCGACATAGACGCGCGATTTCGACAGCTTGCCCTTCGGCGCGCCGAGATTGCCATAGGAAGAAAGCGTGCCGGCCTCCTTCAGTGGCACCGAGCTGCAACCGGCCGCGGCCATGGCGAGCGCCAAGGGCAGTGCGAGACACAAGCCTCTCGACGCCAATGGGAAGGAAAATGGGAATGGATTGCTGCGCACGCTGTCTGGCCTCCGTCGCCGATAGCGCATAACCCCTAAAATCGAAATCGATTTTCGGAAAGGATCATGCGCAGTTTAAAGTGCTAGAGCGTCCTAGCGCGTCTTGTCGGACGCGCGGCGCTCTAGTGTCGGGCGAAAGTGGCGGTCGACAATTGCCGCAACATTACAGATCGCTTCCTAGAGCCTTTCCTGATCAGAACCAAGGTGGATTCTACTCAAGCAGGCCTGACCTATGCGAGTTCGATCGTCACCCGCGTTCCGGCAGCACTGCTCTCGATGCTGACCTCGCCGCCATGGTTTGCGGCGACCTGTTTGACGAGGCTGAGGCCGAGACCGGCGCCCCTGCTTTTCGGGGTGACGCGATAGAAGGGCTCGAACACCAGCTCTCGATGTTCGGCCGGAATACCCGGCCCTTCGTCGGCGACACTGATCCGGCCGCCGCCGGAAGGCGAGCGTGATACCGAAACCGTGATCATCCCCCTGTTGCCGCCGTGGTCGATGGCGTTGCGCACCAAGTTGCTCATCGCCCGCGGCAGGGCGGAAGGGCTGCCCCGGCGTTCAAGGCTCTCCGCCTCGCATAGAAATGAGATTTGATAGCCGTCGGCAATCGCCAGCGGCGCGAGATCGGCAACGACCGTTCGGGCGACTTCGACGAGATCGATCGTTTCGTGCAGATCGATCGCCTGATTGTTACGCTCGAAATCGAGCAGTTGTTCGGCAGTCTCGGCGAGGCGCGCGACGTCATCGAGCAATCGCCTGCGGTCCTGGCCCTCGGGTGTTCCGTCGATCCGCGTCTGCATGATCGCGATCGGCGTCCTGAGTTCATGCGCGGCATCGATAAGGAAGTGTTGCCGTTTGCGGAATTCATTTTCCAGCCGGTCAAGCGCCTCGTTGAAGGCAATCACCAGCGGGGCCACCTCCTTGGGGATGCCGTCCAGAGGCAGGCGTGCATCGTAGCGGCGAGGTTCGATCTCCGATGCCTTGCGGGCAACCTCGCTGACACTGGCCAGGGCACGCCTGACAATTCGCGGAACGGCAAGAAAAACCGCCGGCAAGGCGACGGTGAGCAGCGAGACATAGATCGGATAGACGGCGCCCATAAGGACAAGAACGGGCCAACCCTTGTCGGCGACGCCGCCAAACAGAACTCGGAGCTCGCCTATGGCAGTCTCCACGTTTTCAACGGACGCGATCTCGTTGGTGCCGACCGATCCCCTGATGTCTGCGCCCTGGAACAAATGGGTGAGATGCGCAAGTTCACTATAGGCTGCAGGAATGGCGCCATAGGATACCGAAGAACCGTTCGTCGTGGCGGCGACATACCAAAGCCCGTCATACTGCTCCTTGAGCGACGCCAGCTCTGGCGTATCTCGTATTTCAAGCTGGCCCTGCGCATCGAGCGCGACGGACCGGGCCAGTACCGCGGTGACATGATCCTCCAGCGCGACGTTGGGAGAAAGGATCGTCGCACCATAAACACAGAGACCGAAGATCACCGCCGCCACCACGGCGACGAATACAATGCTGAGTTGCCAGCTCAGCCGCCACCAAAGCGACGGATTGGTGTATTGCGCCTTGGTCATCATTCTTCCTTCATGAGGTAACCGACGCCGCGAATATTATGGATCGCGACGCCGGCGCCGGCATCGATCAGCCGCTTGCGCAGCCGCGATATATGCGCGTCGAGCGCGTTCGACTGGATTTCCTCTTCGTAGTTGTAGACAGCCGCTTCCAGCGTCGAGCGCAGCACGGTCTTCTCCTTGCGCCTTGCGAGGGCCGCCAGCACCAGAAGTTCGCGCCGGGGCAGGTCCAGCGGCACGGCATCGACGGTGACGCTCAGATGCAGCGGGTCGATCACCATCCGTCCGGCAGTGATCTTGAGTTCGGCCAGTTCAGGCGATCGCCGCAGCACGGCTCTCAACCGCGCCATCAGCTCCTCGACCAGGAACGGCTTGCCGAGATAGTCGTCGGCCCCGAGGTCGAGGCCTTCAATCCGCTCCTTCGGTTCGTTGCGCGCCGTCAGCACGATGATCGGCGTATCCTTGCCCGTCCGCCTGAGTTCCGGAATGAAGCTCAGCCCCTCCCCGTCAGGCAGGCGCCGGTCAAGCAGGATCGCATCGTAGAGGTTCTGCCGCGTCAACTCGACGGCGTCTGCCAGATGCATCGTGTGGTCGGTGACGATCCCATGTTTGCCGAGCGCGGCCGACAGCGCCTCGGCCAGTTCCCTCTCATCCTCTATCAGCAGTATCCGCATCGCCCGTCCATTGTCTCGCTCTCCCCCTCTGTCCGCCACAAGGGTTGCGGCAGCATTGCGGAGCTTGCAAGGCAGCCGGTCATGCTGCTGCAATTGTTGAGGTCCAGCACAAAGAATATTCGCGGCAGCTGGAGATCAAGATGATCCGACCTATCCTTCGTCTCCTGACGAGACACTTCCTCTCCGCCTTCATCCTCGCCGCACTGCTCGCAGCCCCACTCGTCATTCTGCACACGCTTCACGACAAATCGGCGTTCGAGAGCGGCCTTCTGATGGAGGTTCGATGATGGAGAGGCGAGCCTCAGGCAGTCTCGGCGTCTGCCCTGCAATAGGCCGAGAATGCGTGAAGATAGGCCTGCACCCTGGAACGGTTCTCCGCTGTCTCGATGCTTCGAAGCACCTCGGCTGGATCCAGTTTCATCAAAGGGAGCCGGAGGAAGATATCCTCCGCGAAACGGTCGGTGATGGTCGCAAGAACGGTGCGAAGACCTGCCAGCATGTCATCACCTCGATGCGAGGCGTGCAGCAAGGCGATCGGCTTATGAACGATCTCATCTCCCGATACGAGCCAGTCGATCGCATTCTTGAGGCCGCCGGGTATGGATCGCACATATTCCGGGCTGGCAATGATCACCCCGTCGCTCTTGGCGATCACATCTATGAAATCCCGCACCGCCTCCGGTAGAGATTCTCCCTCGAGGTCAGGCGAGAATACCGGCAACCGTCCGACGCCATCGAAGATCGAAACCTCGATATCACTGGGCGCTATGGCACGGATCGCCCGCAGCATAGCCGTATTGGTGGAATTGAGCCGGGCGCTGCCGGATATTGCGAGAATCCTCATGATCCTAACAGGAATCGATTGATCATGGCTGTCAACGCAAAAGGCCAGGTTCGATTGAGTAACGCCAAAAAAGCGACTTTTGCTTGAACTGGCCGAACCCCGCGTTAGCTTGGATGCTGCTGCCGAATCGGCTGGAATTACCCTCGAGGAAATACACATGACGGCTTTGATCGAGGCACGGGGCGTCAGCAAACGCTTCCGGCAGCACAAGCGATTTCCGGGCTTGCTGGGCGCGCTGAAAACGTTGGTGACCAACGAATATACGGAAGTCCTGGCCGTTTCCGACATCGGTTTCGACATCGCGGCGGGCGAAGCCGTTGGCTATCTCGGCCCCAATGGCGCTGGCAAATCCACGATGATCAAGATGATGACCGGCATCCTGGTCCCGAGCGCCGGCGCGCTCTCGGTGCTCGGCCGGACGCCACATCTCAGGCGGATGGACAATGCGCGCGAGATCGGCGTTGTCTTCGGCCAACGCAGCCAGCTGTGGTGGGACCTGCCGTTGGTCGACAGTTTTACCTTGCACCAGCGCATCTATGATATCCCCGTCGCGCGTTATGCGGATAATCTCCGGCGATTCAGCGAATTGCTGGATTTGACGCCCTTTCTCGACCGCGCGGTGCGCCAGCTCAGCCTCGGTCAGCGCATGCGCGCCGAGATCGTGATGTCACTGCTGCACGACCCCAAGATCCTCTTTCTGGACGAACCGACCATCGGTCTTGATGTGGTCGCCAAGGATGCGGTTCGGCGCTTTCTCGCCGAAATCAACCGCGAGCGCGGCGTCACCATCATTCTCACCACCCATGATCTGCAGGACATCGAGACCATCTGCCCGCGGCTGATCATGGTCGATCACAGCAGGCTCATCTTCGACGGCGAGTTGAAGAGCCTGCGCGCGGCATTGGGCTCTGCCCGGCGGCTGACACTCGAATTTGCCAGTGACCCTGGACCGCTCCCATTGCGCACAGCGGCCCTCGTCAGCGACGAGGGCTTGCGCAAGAACTATCTCATCGAGCGTGAAGACATCTCGCTGGTCGCAATCCTGTCGGAGGTCGGTAGCGGGCGCGACCTCAAGGACGTGGCGCTGCACGAGCCCGACATCGAAGAGGTCATCCGCACCTTCTACCAGCGCCGCAACGCCGACCAGCGTAGCAATGCCAAGGCCCGGGCATCATGAGCGCCTATTTCGCCTTCGCGCGCAGTTCCTTCCATTCGCAACTCGCCTACCGCAACGAAGTATGGGCCAATATCTTCGGCAAACTCGTGCAGGTCTTTGCGCGTGTCGCTATCTGGCAGGCGGCCTATGCCGGCGTCGGCGCAATCGTGGTCGACGGGGTCTCCCTGCAGCAGATGGTGACCTATGCCCTGCTCGGCGGCGCCGTGATGGGTGCAACCCGCCCCGAAAGGATCATTGGCGAGATCGGCCGGTCGCTCAAAACAGGCGATGTCGCGGTCTGGCTGCTCAAGCCCCTATCCTATCCGCTCTATCTCTTCGCCAACGAATGCGGCAGCTTTGGTTATCGCCTGATGACCCAGGTCATTCCGACCGTCGCCTTCACCGCGTTGTTTTACGGCATGCTGCCGCCGGCAAGCCTGTTCGATGGCCTGATGTTCATCGCCTTCTGGGCGCTATCCTTTACGCTGCTGTTCCTGATGTCGGCGCTCTTCGGCCTCGTCGCCTTCTGGCTGATGACGAGCTTCTCGCTGGACTGGATCCTGGGCGCCCTTCTACAATTGTTCTCGGGCCTGCTGATACCGTTCTGGTTCTTCCCCGAGCCGCTGGCTACGATTGCCCGCCACCTGCCCTTCGCCTGGGTGGTCTATTATCCCAATGCCGTCTATCTCGGCAGGCTTTCTACCGCCGATGTCTGGCTCCATCTCGGCCTGGGCCTTGCCTGGGCCGCATTGTTCCTTGCCGGCGTCCTCTGGCTGTGGCGCCGGGCCTCCGGCCGCATTACCGTGCAGGGAGGTTGATCGTGCTCATTCATCACCTGCGCGTCCTTCCGCTGCTGGTCCGGATGCATGTCCGCTCCCAGATGGAATATCGCGGCGCCTTCTGGCTCGACCGTCTTGCACAGATCCTTTCCTATGGCAGCGTCTTCGCCACCATAGGCATCCTGCTCGCCCGCTTCGACACGCTCGGCGGTTGGACCTGGCCGGAGCTTGCCCTGCTCTTTAGTTTCCAGCTGCTGGCTTATTCGCTCGGCGCCGCGATGAGTTTCGTGCAATTGCGCGATCTCGAAGAACTGGTGCGGCTCGGCACTTTCGACACGCTGTTGGTCAAGCCTTTCAGCCCCTGGGCCTATCTGGTCTTTTCCGGCCTCAATATCGGCTATACCGGCCACGTCATCCTCGCTGTGGTGCTGATGGGCTGGGCGGTCCTGTCCGTCGACTTCGCCTGGTCGGTCTGGTCCGTGTCGTTCCTCGTTGCTGTGCTCATCAGCGCAACGCTGCTGACCGCTGCCCTTATTACCATGATCGGCGCCACGGCGCTGATCTGGGTACGCTCCAACCACCTGTTCTCGATCTTCTTCGGCTTTTGGGAATTGACGCGCTACCCGCTCAACATTTTCCCCGGCGGCATACAAACCATCCTCATAACCGCGGTTCCGCTCGCCCTGACCAGTTCCGTCCCTGTCGGCGCCCTGCTCGGCAAGCCGATCCCGATCCTCGGGAATTGGGCTGGGCCTGCATCTCTTGTGGCCGGCCCGATCTGGGTGCTGATATCAATCGCTCATTGGCGCTACGCCACCGGCAAATACCAGGGTGCCGGAGGCTGATCGGGCTGACTGCTTTCCTGTATATTCAGGATGCCTGCGACAACGATCGCGCGCGAACCTCTAGGAATGCCGCCGTCAGCTTCGCCAGCACGGGCGAGGTGCATGTTCCGTTGGCGCCGCCGATCGGATCGACGATGTGGATCTGCCTGAGATCGTCCATGAACTCGTCCCAGAGCGGCGGCCCGCCTTCTTCGAGAAGCTGCGCGCGGATGCTCAGTTCCTCGCTCACAGGTAGATGGCGCCGCCCCCAAGCGCCGATCATGGCGAAGACGGGAACGAGCTGAATCGCCGGCTCCAGGAGGCTGTAGATCGCTTTCTGACTGTGGCTCGGATCGTCCCGCTTGCTGATGAACCCTAGCGAAAGCAGACGCTTCAGCCTGGCGGCGAGAATGTTGGAGGCGATCCCCTCCTCCGAATGAGTCAGAAGATCGCGGAAATGGCGGCGATTGCCAAACATGATGTCCCTGATGATGATGAGGCTCCACCGGTCGCCCAGCACTTCCATCGTCAGGTTGATCGGGCAACCCGACCGCAGTTCGATATCCACGATATTCTCCTATTACAAACTGGTTGCAATATAGGATCACTTATGCGACAACGCAACCAGTTTCAAATTGCAATCATATGGAGGAGAGCATGCCCAAGGTTCGTGTCGCAGCATTTTCCCTTTCCGTAGATGGTTTCGGCGCCGGGCCGGAGCAAAGCATGAGCGATCCGCTGGGCAAGCGGGGGACGGAGATGTTCGAATGGTTTTTCCGCACCCGCACCTTTCGCGCCATGATCGGAAAGGACGGCGGTTCCGAAGGCGTTGACGAGGATTATGCGGCTCGCGGCATGGCCAATTTCGGCGCCTTCATTCTCGGGCGCAACATGTTCGGCCCCATCCGCGGCGAGTGGCCGGATGACGCCTGGAAAGGCTGGTGGGGACCGAACCCGCCCTATCACGCGCCGACCTATATCCTGTCGCATTATCCCCGCGAACCGATCGTCATGGAGGGCGGCACGACGTTTCACTTCGTCACCGGCGGCATCGAGGAAGCGCTTGACAAGGCGGTTGCTGCGGCCGGCGACAAGGACGTGAAAATCGGTGGCGGCGTCAGCACCGTCCGCCAATATCTGCAGGCTGGCCTGATCGACGAATTGCATTTCGCCATCTCGCCGGTCGTCCTCGGCAAGGGCGAAGCGATGTTCACGGGCATCGACCTACCGGCCCTCGGCTTCCGTGTTGCCGAGCATGTCGCAACCGAACACGCCACGCATATCGTGCTCGCGAAATAAACGCGCCCCGGTCGGTATCCTAGGCGCGTCCAGATGGAATACCTCGGCCGCATCGAAGGCGTCCGCAACATCAAGACGAAAATCCCATTGCAGAAGATCAAACAATCCTGGCAGGTGACCCGCTCACGGCCGCCTGCCGGGATCGTTCGGCTGTCACCAAGCCGTGTCAAAATGGCCGTGGTATTGCCGCGGAATGAGCGTAGAGTAAACGCCATCGGAACATCGACACGACCGCTTGAGAGACCATAGGTGCTCTTGCCGCTTCATGGAGGGTACGAAGATGCTCCTGTCGCTCATCTCGCTCAATGATGATGAAATAACCATCGTCACCGATGCCGTTCGGCAATGGTGCTGCGAGAGGAAGCTCGACATCGACAGCATCGAAGGACGCCACGCCATCACCGTCGCCGTCGATCTCGTCCAGATGAACACCGACTGCGACAGGCTTTTTGCCGCGCTGTCGAAGCAACTGGACCACCAGTAGGACCTACTCCATCCATTGAGGCACCATAGCATTCTGCGATGACAGGCGCTGGAATGCAGCGCTTTCGCTTGCCATCCCCTCACACCGCCACCTCGCGCCAGCGCCCCGGAGTACCAGGGTGTTGGGAGCACCGGGCCCAATGGAGCGCAGCCGGAACATCATGCCCCGTCCCGGCCAGCCCCAAGCTGTTCGAGGTAGGCACAGAACATATCGGCCATGGCGTCGGCATAGGCGTCGATCTCGGCAGCGCTTCGGGGTGCCTCCGAGAACTGCTTGCCCACCGTGCCGAGCGTCGTGGTGATCAGGTCGCCGGCAAGGGTCCGGGTCGCCTCCGGCGCGTAGGGTAAAGCCTCCTGCATGAATAGCTCGACGATGCGGTCCCCCGATGCCCTCGCCGCCTGCGCCTCCGGCGCATCGCGATAAAGGGGTGCTGCGTCATGGAGCGCCACGCGCATCGCCGCCTCCTCGCACTCCGAGCGGAGGAAGGCATGGACGAGGCGGCGCAGCCGTTCGAGCGGCGGCCTTTGCGCATCGGCGAGGATGCCGCCGAGCATGTCCGTTGTCTGCCGCCATTCGTCGCTCTGCAGCCGGAAGAGGATCGCCGCCTTGTTGGGGAAATACTGGTAGAGCGATCCGATGCTGACGCCCGCCCTTTCGGCCACCCGCGCCGTGGTGAAGCGTTGCGCGCCTTCCCGCGCCAAAACCTGAGCAGCGGCATCCAGGATCGCCGCCACGAGTTCCGCCGAGCGGGCCTGCTTGGGCTGTTTTCGCGAGGAAATCCGGGCTCTTGGGCGATCGGTCATGGCAGCGCTCCGCAATGCGAATAGCAGATGCGACGAATTACTCGTATTTTTCACTCCACACAAGAACCTGTCACCAAGGAGATATGACATGACGACACTGACCACCGCCCCGCTGGCGCCCCTGCTCGATGGCCTATTCGAAGAGGCCGCCACGGCGACGAGCCCGGCAATGTCGGCCCTGTCAGGTGATGAGCGAATGCGCCTGATCGGCAGCAAGACCGAATATTTCGACCTTTACGGGCGCCTCAGGGATCTCTGGCTTCCCGTCTCCAGGGAGGCCGGCGCGCTGCTCTACATGCTGGCGCGAAGCAGCCGCGCACGTACGATCGTCGAATTCGGCACATCCTTCGGCATCTCGACCCTCCATCTCGCAGCCGCGCTGCGCGACAATGGCGGCGGCCGGCTGATCACCAGCGAGTTCGAGCCGTCGAAGCTGGTCCGCGCCCGCGCCAACCTGACGGCCGGCGGCCTCATCGACCTCGTCGAGATCCGCGAAGGCGATGCCCTTAAGACCCTGAGCACCGATCTCCCGGAGACGATCGACCTGCTCTTCCTCGATGGCGCCAAGGCGCTCTATCGCGATATCCTGGAACTGGTCGAAGACCGCCTGAGGCCAGGCGCCCTTATCGTCGCCGACAATGCCGACCTCTGCCCGGAATACCTCGCCCGYGTACGCTCGCCCGCAGCCGGCTACCTCTCGACGCCATTCGAAGAAGATATTGAGCTGTCGATGCGGACCTGATGATCCCAGGCTGTCGCCCGCCGCCCCAACGCATAGCGGCGGCGGGCGACAGCCCGTTTCATCGGCGCATCTTCATCTCGGAACCGCGCCGTAGCGCAGCCCATCGACCAGCAGGGAAACCATGCGCCGGGCATGTTCAGGCCCTTGGGCGTAGGCGTGCATGCTGAGGCTGGCGGCCGCATTCAGAAGATCCTCGGCAGCGATATCGGTGCGCACCTCGCCGGCGGCAGCGGCGGCGTCGAGAAGCGAGCGAAGGGCGGGATGCAGTCGCTGCTGGAAGTAGGCGGGCAAGGGATCGAAGGCCGGGTTGCCGGAGTGCAGGGCCGCCGCAAGCCCGCGCTTGGCCGCGATGAAATCCACGAACCGCTGCATCCATCTGGCCAGTGCCTCGCCCGGCGCATGTTCGGCTGCAAGGATCGGCGCGGCGTCGGCGCAGGCATCGATTTCGCGGCGGAAGACAGCGACGACAAGATCGGAACGCTCGGGGAAATGCCGGTAGACGGTGCCGATGCCGACGCCGGCCTTCTCCGCAATCTCGCGCACTGGGGCGTCGACGCCAGAGGTCGCAAATACCGCCATTGCCGCCTGAAGCAGTCCGTCGAGATTGCGTTTGGCGTCGGCGCGCACGGGCTTCTCCGCTCTTTCCCCAGCTCGCCGGCCGTCCTCCTGCTCTTTTCTCTCGTCGCTCATCATTCACTCACTTGCGAAACGGAACATTGTTCCGTATATAAACGGAATGCGGTTCCGCTTATGTAACATGGCGTGACGGTGTTGGCCACATCGACGCGCACGAAGTCCGCCTCCCCAATAAAAGGAACAGACCATGCAATACCGCACGCTTGGAAGAACCGGAATCAAGGTCAGCCCCTATTGCCTCGGCGCGATGATGTTCGGCGCCGCTGGCAATCCCGACCACGAGGATTCGATCCGGATCATCCACAAGGCGCTCGATGCCGGCATAAACTTCATCGACACCGCCGATATCTACAGCCGCGGCGAATCCGAGGAGATCGTCGGCAAGGCGCTCAAGGGACGGCGCGACGACGTCGTGCTCGCCACCAAGGCGCATCTGCCGATGGGCGACGACCCGAACCGGCAGGGCAATTCACGCCGCTGGCTGACTCGCGCGGTCGAGGATTCGCTCCGCCGCCTGCAGACCGACCATATCGATCTCTACCTGATCCACCGGCCAGCCCCCGATACCGACATCGAGGAGACGCTGTCTGCACTCACCGACCTCATGCGGGCGGGAAAGGTGCGGGCGCTGGGATCGTCGACCTTTCCCGTTTCGGAAATCGTCGAGGCGCAATGGGTTTCCGAGCGCCGCGGGCTGGCCCGCTTCCGCGTGGAGCAGCCGCCCTATTCGATCCTCAACCGCGGTATAGAACGCGAGGTTCTGCCCACCTGCGAGCGTTACGGAATGGGCGCGATGGTGCGGAGCCCGCTGGCGATGGGCATGCTCACCGGCAAATACCGCAAGGGCGCGCCGCAACCCGACAGCGCCCGCGCCAAACGCTTCCCCAGGCAGATGAACGACGAGCGCCGGCTGGACGCGGTCGAACGGCTCATCCCGCTCGCGCAGCAGGCAGGGCTTTCGCTGGCACACATGGCGATGGCCTTCGCTATCGCCCATCCCGCCGTCACCTCGGCAATCATCGGCCCGCGCACGATGGAGCACTTCGACGATCTGCTTGCGGGCGCCGGGGTGAGCCTGACGGACGAGATCCTCGACCGGATCGACGCGATCGTCCCACCCGGCACCGACACCGGCCCGTTGGAGGCAGCCTACAACCCGCCTGCGGTGGCACAGCCGAACCTGCGCCGCCGCCCGATAGCGGCGCGCTTCGCCGCCTGACCGGCAGGGTGAGGATCCAGTGAATCGATCGCAGGGCCGAACGCCCTGAGCCATGCGAAGGGGCAGCAGCGGCGCCTCCCTCCCTCTTTCCTGTGCTCGCCACAGGAAGGAGGGAGGAGAATGGGGAGCATCTGCGTCACCTTGACTGGTGTTCCGTTTCAAATTGCCGAAGGGCCAAAAACACGAACGTGCGCACGATCAACATTTGGGCAGCACAAAGCGACCTTCGCTTAAAGGCGTTTTTCAAAGAACGTGTCCGGGTATGGGTCATCATTGAAACGGTCGATCTCACTCCAGCCGGTTCCGCGATAAAGCCGTGTTGCCTCGGGCAGAGCGCTATTCGTATCCAGACGCAGGAGCTTGATGGACAGCTCGCGAGCGATGTTCTCGGCGGCCGTCATAAGGCGCGTTGCGAGCCCAAGGCCACGCGCGGACGGGGCGACCCAGAGCCTTTTGATCTCCGCGACTTCACCGCCATTGCCCTTCAGCCCGACACAGCCGATCGGCAGGCCATCCGACATGGCCACCAGGAACGCACCGTGCGGACGGATCATATCCTTGGCGTCGGGATCGCGAGAAAGCGCCACATCGAAACCCTTCTCGAAGCGGCGTGCAAGTTCGCCGTAGTATTCGTTAAGACAATAGCTGGCGTCCTCGTGCCGAGGGTCTTTCTCCTCGAGCACGATCTGCTCACGTCTCAGCGAGGAAGCGACGATATCCATGGCGCGCAGCAGTTCGTCCGGGCGACGATGGCGCGCCAGAAGCGATTTCGCCTGCGCATTAGAAAGCGCTTCATAAGCCAGAAACTCGGAACGGCCGGTTTCAGTCAGCCTGGCAACGCGGCGACGCGCGTCCTGCGGGTTCGACACCGTCTCGATGAGCCCCTCCTCTTCCAGACTGCGCAGCAGACGGCTCATCAAGCCAGAGTCGAGACCGAGATAATCGCGGATCACCGCAACATCCGATTGCCCCCGGCCGATCGAATTGAGGACGCGCGCAGCACCCAGCGGACGGCCGCGTCCGAGAAAAGACGTATCGAGAGCGCCGACTTCGGAGGTGACGGCACGGTTGAAGCGACGGACACGAGAGATAGGATCGCAAGTCATAGTGTCTGACTTTAGTCAGATAATTGATCCTGTCAATTCAAAGCACTCCAAGGGACGCGCAAATGAGCCGCGCACGCCGCCATCCGCCTTGCGCGCCACTATCCCCTCGCCTATGGGAATGGCAACGTTCTCAAGGCCGCCCCTTCCGTGTTCCGTTTTGCTTTCCACGCCGTGATCGTTCTCATTCTGACGTTGCTGACGCAGATCGGCGGCATCGCCTATCTCGTGGCGCTGGCCGCCTCACGCGCCTGCGGCCTACGGCGATTTCCGGCAAAGCTTACAATCTTCCTGCTTTGCTATGGCAGCGCCACGCTTGCCGCAAGCCTCGTCGCTCCGATCTTCGGACGGGTTCCCCTCTCCTGCGTCGCCAGCGCTGCAGACAGGCTCATGGTCCGCTCCCCGATCTATTGCCTGCTAAACCGGAACTACGTCACTCCAGACGTGCGCGATCTGGCAAACGCGCTTGCCGCCCACATGGATAAGGAATTTCCGGGAACCGTCACGGTCGCGCTGGATGCCAATTTCCCCTTCGTGAGAGGCTTTCCGCTGCTACCGCATCTGTCGCATGCCGACGGGAAAAAGCTCGACTTCGCCTATTATTACAAGGACGTGGACGGTACCTTCCTGAATGGCGCCACTCGCTCTCCGATCGGCTATTTCGCCTTCGAGCAACCCGCCTCCGGCGACGAACTGCCATGCCAAGGGCGCAACGACTGGCTCACCACCCGCTGGAACTTTGATGCGCTGCAGCCCCTGTTTCCGGCCTATCGGATCGAGGAGCAGCGCACATCGGCCGCGATCGGCTGGTTGACGAACGAAGGTGTGACGCGCTTCGGCTTGCAAAAGATCTTCATCGAGCCGCATCTGAAGAACGCGCTTGGGATCACCGACAGCCATGTCCGCTTTCAAGGCTGCCGCGCCGCCCGCCACGACGACCATATTCATATCCAGGTCGAGTGATTCTCTCGCCGGTTCCTCTGGCCCAGACCCTCAGGAGCGGCGGCGCGCAGTATAGATCGCCGTCGCGGCTCCTTTCCCGAGTTGTCAAACTGGGTGGGTTTCGTCATAGGCACGCTGTGCAGCAAATATGGCGTCCATATTCTTCTCCGCCCAGTGGGCAAGGGCGGAAACGGTATCCGTCAGCGTGCGCCCCAGCGGCGTCAGCGCATATTCTACGGTCACCGGCACGGTCGGGAAGATCGTGCGAGAGATCAGCCCGTTGCGCTCCAGCTTCCGCAGCGTCTGCGCAAGAACCTTCTGCGATATGCCCTTGATGTCGCGGCGGATATGATTGAAACGCACGGGGTCGCCTTCCAACCGGTCGAGGATAAGCAGCGCCCATTTATCCGCCAGCCGATCCAGCACCAGCCGCGTCGGGCAGCGGTCCTCATAGACATTGTAGGCCTGTTGCATCGCCGTCATCTGTTCTTTCCTTCCCGGTGCGGTTTCCCAGAGGAAACCATGTGACAAAAAAGTGCTCTCTTTTCTAATCCGAATTTCCCTGTATCTAACCCACAGAAAGATAGTTTCCAATAGATACCAAGGAGAGTGACATGAGCAGCAAGATTCTCGTTCTCGGCGCGACAGGCACCGTCGGCAAACATCTGGTGGATGGGCTTCTGGCGAAGGGCGAGGCCGTCAAGGCCGCTTCCCGCACGGGCAAGCCCGTGGCCGGCGCCGAGGGCGTCATCTTCGACCATGGCAAGCCGGAAACCCATGGCCCAGCCTTCGAAGGCGTCGACCGCGCCCATGTGCTTCTGCCTTCCGGTTATGTCGATGCCAAGGGCCTGCTGCTGCCCATTATCGAAGCGGCCGCCAGCCGCAAGGTAAAGGTCGTGTTCCAGAGCGTTTTCGGCGTCGACGCGGACGACTCCATTCCCTATCGCCAGGTCGAGATCGCCCTGGAAACATCAGGCACACCTTACGTCATCCTGCGCCCGAACTGGTTCGCCGACAATTTTCACACCTTCTGGAAGGCCGGTATCGACCATGGCCAGATCGCGCTTCCGGCCGCCGAGGGTAAGTCCGGCTTCATCGACGCCCGCGACATCGCGGCAAGCGCCGTGGTCGCCCTTACCTCCGCGGCCTTCGACGGCAAGGCGTTCAACCTGACCGGGCCGGAAGCCCTGTCCTATGCCGAGGCCGCCGCCATCCTTTCCGCGGTCATCGGCAAGCCGATCGCTTACAACGCCATCACGGACGACGCCTTCATCGGCATTCTCACCGGCGCTGGTGTACCGGCCGACTATGCGAGCTTCCTCGCTTCAATCTTCTATCCGGTTCGCCAAGGCTGGACGGCCGTCGTGACCGGCGATGTCGAGACGCTGACGGGCAAGGCACCGCGTTCGTTGAAGACTTACGCGGCAGATTATGCCGCAGCGCTGAAGGCGTAATTGCAAACAAAGTCGCAGGCGGCGGTGTCCGCCGTCTGCCCTCCATGCAATGATAAACGGAAGTCCGGCAATCGCCGCTGCAGCCGCCCCAGGCGACATCCCTCAGGGAGCCATGCCATGCGTTCAGCCCTCGCGATCCTCTTCCTGATCGAAATCTGTCTTTATGTCACTGCCTCGCTCACCCATGCCGGGTTCGTCCTCGAAGGCCACGAACATCGGCAGGCGATGATCGCCGAAGCGGTGATATCGGCCGTCCTTCTCCTCGGCCTGATCTCGCTCGGCCTTGACCGACCGTGGAGCCGAACGGCTGCGATCTCGGCCCAGTCCTTCGCCCTCCTCGGCACCCTCGTCGGCGCCTTCACCATCGCCGTCGGTGTCGGCCCGCAAACCACGCTCGATTACATCACCCATGCCGTGATGATCCTGCTCCTGGTCACCGGCCTCGCCTGGCTGGCAAGGAACCGGAACGCCTCTCCCCTAGGATAGGGATCGAGCCACGACGCCTATCCCAACGGCAGTTCGAAGCTTCGCTTCAGCGTTTCCATCGGCACGTCGGTCTTGACGCTGAGGACGCTTGGGATGCGCGTCAGGTGATCGGCCTGAAAACGCCAGTAGCTGTGCAGGTCGGCGGTGACAATCCGAAGCACGGCATCGCATTCCCCTGTCGTCAGGTAGCATTCCATCACCTCGGGAAACCGCCTGACGGCTTCGGCGAACCGGAGCGTCACCTCGGCGTCCTGGGTCTTGAACCACACGCGAGCAAACACCGTCAGCCCCGCCCCGACCTTTGCAGGGTCCAGCACGGCGACGTAGCGATCGATGATCCCGGCCTCTTCCAGCAGCCGCACACGACGCAGGCACGGCGATGGCGACAGGCCTACCTCCTTCGCCAGATCGACGTTCGAAATACGCCCGTCACGCTGAAGCACGCGCAGGATATGGCGATCGATTGGGTCCAACGTGATTGGCATTTCATAGCTCCAAGCATTCTTCAAATGGCAGAATATGCCAAATTTTGGTAATTTTGAAGAAGCTTTGCAAGCTCATTGCGCGGGACTTGGCCTATCGTTTCAGCATCATGATGGAGATGGGCTGATGACGAAGATAGAGAAAATTGTGCTTTCTTATTCGGGCGGGCTGGATACCTCGATCATTCTCAAATGGTTGCAGGAGACCTACGGATGCGAGGTGGTGACTTTCACCGCCGATCTCGGCCAGGGCGAGGAGCTCGAACCGGCGCGCGCCAAGGCGGCGATGTCAGGGGTCAAGGACATCCGCATCGTCGATCTGCGTGAGGAGTTCGTCCGCGATTTCGTCTTTCCGATGCTGCGGGCGAACGCGCTCTATGAGGGGCAGTATCTGCTGGGCAGTTCCATCGCACGGCCGCTGATCGCCAAGCATCTGGTCGGCATAGCCCGGGAGGTTGGCGCGCATGCCGTTGCCCACGGTGCGACAGGCAAGGGCAATGATCAGGTCCGGTTCGAGCTGGCCGTCAATGCACTCGACCCGTCGCTTAAGGTCATTGCTCCCTGGCGCCAATGGAACATCCGCTCCCGCATGCAGCTTCTGGAATATGCCGAGAAGCATCGGATCCCGGTGCCGAGCGACAAGCGCGGCGAGGCGCCGTTCTCGATCGACGCCAACCTGCTGCACACCTCGACCGAAGGCAAGATTCTCGAAAATCYGGCGGAAGTCGCGCCCGATCATGTCTATCAGCGCACGGTCGATCCCGTCGACGCTCCCGACACGCCTGAGATCATCACCATCGGTTTCGAGAGGGGCGATCCGGTTTCGGTGAACGGCAAGTCCATGACACCGGCCGCATTGCTGACTGAGCTCAATGGACTGGGCGGCCGGCATGGCATCGGGCGGCTCGATCTGGTCGAAAACCGCTTCATCGGCATGAAGTCGAGGGGAATATACGAAACGCCGGGAGGGACGATCCTGCTCGCGGCACACCGCGGCATTGAATCGATCACGCTCGATCGCGCCGCGGCGCATCTGAAGGACGAGATCATGCCCCGCTACGCCGAGCTGATCTATAACGGCTTCTGGTTCGCTCCCGAGCGGGAAATGCTGCAAGCGCTGATCGACCACAGCCAGGCTTTCGTCAGCGGCGAGGTGACGCTCAGGCTCTACAAGGGAAGCGCCTCGGTCATCTCCCGCGCCTCCCCCTTGTCACTCTACTCCGCCGACCTCGTCACCTTCGAGGAAAGCGCCATCGCCTACGATCATCATGATGCCGAAGGCTTCATCAGGCTCAACGGCTTGCGGCTCAGGAGCTGGGCGGCCCGCAACGGCAGATGACCGCTCGATCTTCAGCGCACTAACGCTCACGACTAATGCCCACATTGACGGCACCTTCCTTCGTGGCTGACCGGGGCAGTCAAGGCATCCAAGGAGAAGCGCGAATCCAATTTCAAACGATTTTAAAAAAGCAGCTCGGCAAGTTAATCGATTTTAATTTTATCGTTAAAATTTTCTTGTTGCGGCGCACAAGAATTTAGACATTAATTTTCTCGGATGCTCAGTTTATTCGTTGGAGAACTCGCATGACTGTGACATTTCCGCTAACCGAAAAGCGCGATGCGGAGACATTGCTGAAACACTTGACGTTGCACAATCTCAGCTTTCCGGGAAACTGCGTCGTGTCGCTCAAGGCGCACGTCGCCCAGGTCTCATCCTCTCATACAACAGCGCTCGGCACCGCCCGTACCGCCTGGTAGGGATTAATGTCGCCGCATCGCCGTCGACAATAGGATCGAAGCAATCCTGGCTGGATCGCCCACGCGGAGATGGATGAAGCCGAGCGCGTCGACAGCTTAGCTCGCGGCAGGCAGCCCCATGCCGGCGAGCTTCAGGATATCCTCGACCTTTGCGTCGGGATCGGCGCCGGGTTCGACCTGGCCGTCTATCATCAGCAAGGCAAGGCCATGCGTCAGAGACCAGAGAAAGAGCGCGGCGTTCGGCACGTCGCCGGGCGTCAGCCGCTTTTCGAGGTAGTCCTTCATCTGCCGGTAGACCTGCATCCGCCGGGCGCGTATCGCTTCGTTTCCCTTGGAATAGGCCTGAAAACCCTCCCCGAACATCAGCCGGTAGAGACCGGGATTCGCGCGGGCAAAGGCGACATAGGCGATGCCGCCGGCAAGCAGATTGCGCCGAGGACCGGCTAGGGCGGCATCGATGCTTTCGCTGAGTTCGACAAACCCTTGTTCGGCGAGTGCTGCCGCGATGGCATCCAGGCTGTTGAAATAGTGATACGCCGCCGGAGCCGAGACGCCGGAGCGGCGACCAATCTCCCGTATGCTCAGCCGTCGGTCTTTGCCTTGCTACGCTTCGTCGTCGGCCTGCCGAGCGCATCCATCGTCTTCGACTATGGCGAACCCCTCGAAAACTATTCGCCCGAACGCCGTGCCCGCGCCGCGGAAATGGGAGCGCGCACAGCCGCGGCCGGCGAGCCATGGCTGACGCACTTCGATCCCGAGGACCTTGCGAACCGATTGCTGAGCTTGGGCTTCACATCCCTGGAGGATATCGGTCCGACCGAAATGGCAAAACGCTTCTTCGGCCTCCCCAGGGATGCGCCGGATCGCGGCGCCGGTCCCCACGTCATATTCGCCGGGAAATAGGGAAATCCCCGAGATGTCGAGTTACGGCAATCGAGCTGGCCTCAGCCGTCGTAGACGACAGCAATCTTGTTTCCGGCGGGGTCACGCACGTAAGCGGAATACCAGTTTGGTCCGTAGTGCGGACGTAGACCAGGCGCGCCCTCGTCCGTTCCGCCGTTGGTCATGGCAGCGTCGTAAAAAGCGTCCACCTCGGCGCGGGACTTGGCCATGAAACCAACCATCGAGCCATTTCCGGCGCTCGCCGGTTCGCCGTCGAACGGCGTGCAAACCCATAGAACGAAACCTTCACCCTTCCCGCCTTCGGAATAGGCGCTCCACCCGGGAAACTCTCGATGTTTGCTCCATCCGATCGTTGCCAAGCTCGCATCATAGAAGCCATTCGATTTGACGGAATCGATTGCGCCGACGGTTGCGTAGACACTCATGGTCTTCCCTTTCGCTGCTCCAAGATCGGGAGAATTCATATCGCAAGCATGTGAACACAACAAGAACATATAGCTGCGTTTTCCGCAGAAGGTCAGCGACCAATCGCAAACGGACGGTTATTGCCGTGTCTGCAAAAATTCCTATTCTGGGCAACGCCGATGGCGACTAAAACCTGAGGCTTCACGGCTATTTGCGACAGGAAATTTGGATCACATCATGACGACTCTGAGCCGCCCCGATCTCAGCGATATCCACCGTGGCGACTGGGTGGATCGCCGGCTGCCCATCGCATGGCGGCCATATACGCGGTTGGCGCGGCTGGATCGCCCGGTCGGAATATGGCTGACGCTCTTCCCGTGCTGGGCCGCCCTTATCCAAGCATCCCACGGTCTCCCAGACCTCAGGCAATTGGCGATCTTCTCTCTCGGCGCTCTTCTGATGAGAAGCGCCGGTTCCACGGTCAACGACATCGCTGATCGGAAGTTTGACGGCCATGTCGAGCGGACCCGCTTTCGGCCCTTGGCAAGCGGAGAGATCGCCACGCTGCCGGCCTTTATCTTCCTGACCGTTGAACTCGCACTGGCGGCTTCGCTTCTGTTTTTCCTGACGCCTTACACCCGCCTCATCGCGATATATGTGCTGCCGCTCGTCTTTGTCTATCCGCTCTGCAAGCGCTTCACCCACTGGCCGCAGGCCGTCCTGGGCGCGGCGTTCAATTGGGGGATGCTGATGGCATGGGCCGAGGCTGCCGGACATATCCCGGTCGGCGCCGTGCTGATGTGGGCCGGGGCCATCGCCTGGCAGATCGGCTATGATACGATCTATGCCTATGTCGATCTAAAGGATGACACCCGTCTTGGCCTGAAATCGACGGCAATTCTGTTCGGCCGGCACGGCAAGACCTTTATCGGCCTATTCTATGCTCTGGCGGTCGGCGCGTGGTCGCTCGGGGGCTGGCTGTTGGAAATGTCGCCGCCTTATACTGTCGGAATGCTGGTGATCGCCGTCCATCTTGCCTGGCAGACCCGGCGGATCGATCTTGCCCGCCCGGACATGAATTATCGCCTGTTCCTGGCGAATATCCTGACCGGGGTGCTGCTCGCCTGCACGGCTTTGTCAGGCACATGGTGAGCAGCTCGAGGACGTAGCACCAATGACCTGTCTCAAACATGGCGTGTTCGCCGCGGCCATCATGCTGGCAGCAACGATGACATCCCTGCATCAGGCGCATGCCCAACCATGCGAGCAGGAGAGCTTCGAAGAGGCGAAATACGTTGTCTGCACTCTGGAACCGGGCAATGCCGACCTGCGATTGTTCTGGAAGAACGCCGATGGCGCGCCATACCGCGCTTTTTCAAGCCTAGCCGAAGCCGTTCGCGCCGAAGGGCGAACGCTGACTTTCGCCGTCAACGCCGGGATGTATCGGGCCGATTTTTCGCCGATGGGACTTTATGTCGAGAACGGCAGGGAATTGAACCCCGCCAATACGACGGAGGCCGAAAGCTCAGCCGGTCAGGTGCCGAATTTTTATAAGAAGCCGAACGGCGTGTTCTTTCTGGGTCAAGCAGGCGCTGGAATACTCCCGACCGAGGAATTTCTGAAACGCCGGCCAAAGGTGCGGTTCGCCACCCAGTCCGGCCCGATGCTTGTCATCGCCAACAAGCTGAACCCGATCTTCATCGTCGGCTCGACAGACCGGACCCGCCGCAGCGGTGTCGGAACCTGCGAGCGCGGCTCGGTTCGTTTCGCGATCAGCGAAGACGGAGTGAATTTCCATGATTTTGCACGCCTCTTCCGCGATCATTTGAAATGCCCAGACGCGTTGTTTCTCGATGGCGGACGGGGTGTCGGACTTTACAATCCTGAAATGGGCCGCAACGACCGGTCTTGGCACGGCGGCTACGGCCCTATCTTCGGGCTTGTCRAGTAGCGCCAGTCTGCCGCGGCGGGCTGGATTCCYGTGACGAGCACTTGAGCGAGGGGGATATAGCGGCGCTCGTAGCAACACAGGGCATGTGGCACGGTCGCCCCGCCATTCGGGTGCAATGCGAGCACTTCGACCTGCAGGGCAGAGGTCGTCCGAGGAGAGGCCTCGCGTTGCCGTCATAGGCCACTCGGTTAGGTCGCAGGCGAGACCGGCAAGGGTTCGTCGATGTCTTCGGGAATGAAGCCGCCGGTCTGGCGTTTCCACAGGCGGGCAAACAAGCCGTCGCGCTCGACCAGTTCGTCCGGCCTGCCCTCCTCCACGATGCGCCCGTGATCGAGCACGACGATCCGGTCCATCCTGGCAATGGTCGACAGGCGGTGGGCGATGGCGATCACCGTCTTTCCCTCCATGACGAGGTTCAGCCTTTCCTGGATGGCGGCTTCGGATTCGCTGTCAAGGGCAGAGGTCGCCTCGTCCAGCACCAGGATCGGCGCGTCCTTCAGGAGAACGCGGGCGATCGCCACACGCTGGCGCTGGCCGCCTGAGAGTTTGATCCCGCGGTCGCCGACGAAGGCATCATAGCCGCTGCGGCCTTCGCCGTCGGAAAGATCGGCGATGAAGACATCGGCGCTGGCCATCTTCGCCACCGCTTCGATCTCGTCCGTCGTCGCCTCCGGCCGGCCGTAGCGGATATTGTCGCCGACCGAACGATGCAGCAGCGCGACGTCCTGCGCGATGACGCCGATGGCGCGGCGAAGGCTTGCCTGTGTGACCGCGCGGATGTCCTGCCCGTCGATCAGGATCGCGCCGTCCTCTATGTCGTAAAAACGCAGCAGCAGGCTGACCAGCGTCGTCTTGCCGGCACCTGAGAGGCCGACGAGCCCTACCTTTTCGCCGGGCCGAACCGTCAGCGACAGGTCATCGATGACAGGTTTGCCGGACTTGTAGGCGAAGCGGACGTTCTCGAAATGGATCTCCCCACGGCTGACCGTCAGTTCGGCCGCATCCGGCCGATCGGTGATGGTGGGCGGTGTTGTCATGACCGGCATGGCGTCCTTGATCGTGCCGAGCGCGCGGAAGATCTGCTGTCCCATTTGCAGGAAGGTGAAGGACCCTGCCGAGAGGCGTTGGAGGATGTAAACCGTTGCGGCGAAATCGCCCACGGTCAGGAATCGGTCAAACAGCCCCCAGAAACCAATGCCGAGCATGACGAGCCAGAGCACCATGTTGAGGCTGATGACGACGAGTTCGGTTGTCCGGTAGATGCGCTGTTCGTGGTGAAGCGTATCGACCCCCTTGGACATGATCTTTCTTAGCGCACCTGCCTCGCTGTCTTCAGCTGCAAACTGCTTGACCATCTGGATGTTGCCGTAGATGTCCGTCAGGGCACCGGAAATGAGGCTGTTCTGCTTTGCCGAGCGGCGGGCGCGCTCCGTAAAATCCGGAACGACCTTGATCGCAAAGAGCACGTTGAAGGCAACCCAGACGATGACTGGCAGCGCAAGCTGCCAGGAGAGCGCGAGCAGAAGAACAACGGAGCCGATGATCTGAAGCAGAAAGCGCGGTGCCGTCTGGAATGCGATCAGGATCTGTTGCTGAACGGCATTGGCGACCTGACCGAGCCGGGATGCGACCTGGCCGGCGAAAAGATCATGGAAGAAGGCGAGGTCCTGCCGCTCGACGGCCTTGTGCCCCTGCCATTGAATCGCAACGGGCAGGCTGATGCCGATCGTGTGCGAATTGAGAATATTGGTGATGTAGAAGAGAATGGGCATCACCGGAAAAAGCAGAAAGGCAAGGACTGCCAGCAGCCGGAAATTACTGTCGACGAAGAGTTCTACGCCTTGTGTCGTCACTCCGTCGACAATGACTGAAAGACCCCAGATGATCGTAAGGTTGATGGCTTCGATGGCCATCGAGGTCAGCGCCATGGTGATGATGACGCCCCGAAACATCGCGATGAAGTGTATGAGGACTGCCACGGGCCCCTTGGTGGGCATCGGCCGGTAGGGGATGTCGAGCGGCCGGATCAAGGTTTCGAAGGGACGATAGATCGCATCTGAAATCGACATGGGCCGCTCGGATCAAAAATCGGGAGGAGGCGTGGACTCAGCTACGCTGGGTCGCAGAAAACCATCTTCCGGCTGCCATCTCAATTAGAAATTTCAGAAAATCTGCCGCCAGGAGGTATCGGTCGCAAGCGCAGGAAGCAGGCGGCGGCGAAAAGCGCCAATTGCGGTCGTCAAGGGGTTGGGGCAGATTGCGATCGTTGTATGGTACAGGACGGAACCTACGCTCATGCTGACGGGCTCATGTCATTGCGGCAAGGCGGGCTGGACACTTGAGGGTGATCCCGGCTCGATCACCGCCTGCAACTGCACGCTCTGCAAACGATACGGCACACTGTGGGCTTATGACTACGAAGGAGAGCGCATCGCTCTCACCGGTGAGACCGCCTCCTACACCCGCACAGACAGGGACGAGCCGTCTCTCGAGATCTTGTTCTGCCCATCCTGCGCCTGTGTCTTGAGCTGGCGCGGCCTGCGGCTTCGAAAGGATGGCCGTCGGCGCATGGCCGTCAACATGCGGCTTGCGCCGCCGGATCTCGTTCACGATCTGCCAATCGATCATTTCGACGGCCTGGACACGTTTGAGGACCTGCCTTCCAAAGGGCGCTGCGTACGCGATCTGTGGTTCTGAGCAGACTGCGAAGATCGACACACCGCCGGATCGCGTCAGATGCGAACCCGATAAAAGATCGTTCTGCGCAAGACCACCTCAGCCATGCCGCGCCGCCTCGATCGCCGCAATGTCGATCTTCCTCATGGTCATCATCGCGTCAAAAGCGCGCTTTGCCTGGCCACCGCCTGCCGAGAGGGCTTCGGAGAGGACCCGCGGCGTAATCTGCCAGGACACGCCCCACTTGTCTTTGCACCAGCCACACCCGCTTTCCTGGCCGCCATTGCCGACGATGGCGTTCCAATAGCGATCGGTTTCTTCCTGATCGTCGGTTGCGATCTGAAATGAGAAGGCTTCGTTGTGTTTGAACACAGGACCGCCGTTCAGGCCGATGCAAGGAACGCCCGCAACGGTGAATTCCACGACCAGTACGTCTCCTTGCTTGCCGTCAGGATAATCTCCCGGTGCACGAATAACGGCACCCACGGCGCTATCGGGAAAAGTCGCGGCATAGAAGCGGGCAGCCGCCTCAGCCTCTTTGTCGTACCATACGCAGATCGTGTTCTTTGCCATTGCGCGGTCCTTTCGCTCTTCGTTTCGCATTTTTCAGTGACATAAGAGGCAAACCGTCTTTCTCCAGCCCAGTCCGCGCGATTTCACGCGGATGATTGCCGAGCGCTTAAATTGGTGGAGGCGCCGCCATACCTCCCCTTTCTTCATCCCCGTGCTCGTCAGAGGGATCCAGTGCGCCCAAGTCCTTGGGCGCACGAGATACTTTTGCAAGTGGAAGATTGCGGAACTGTGGATTACAGTTCCGCAAGTGCATTCAGCGTCATCTGCATTCACTTGGCGCGCATGCCGTGGACGCGACGCGATCTAAAACATATTCCGCGCATCGCTGCGCGGATCGCCCGCCACGCGATGCGGCTCGTAGAGGCCGCTCCGCGCCTTACGCCGCCACGGCCTGGCAATATCGCCGGGATTGTCGTCGATATCGGCGAGCGATATCGACGCCGTTCCATCCGCAGGGCATTGCGCCGCCCACTGGCCACCGGGCGCGACGATCCCGGAAGACACAGGATCAGCTAAACCCGGATGTGCGAGTATGGAAAAACTCACCCAGTACCTGTTGCTCGCCGCATACCCCTGCACCTCCGCGGCGAAGGAGGTATCGTTGGCCGGCGTCCCCCCAGTCGACGAAAACAGCACGCAGTGGACATCGAGCCGCTCGTATTCAGTGAAAATTTCGGGAAAGTTGCACTCCATACCGAGCGAGCAACCAAAGCGGATGCCGTCGACCTCGAAGGTCACGGGGATCGAACCCGGCGTGTACATGAAGGAGATCTTGGTGTTCGACAGTAGGCGCTCGTCGTAGCGCGTCACCAGTTCGCCGCGGTCGGAGACGACATAGAGGCTGTTGTGCGGCCGGTGCGGCGCCGTCAGCGGATGCACCGAGCCGATGACCGCCCAGAGCCCCAACTCGTGCGCCAGCCTGCGCGTTGAATCCAACTCCTCGCGAAGCACGGCCCATTCGAACCGCCGCCAATCGGAGGGCCCGATCTCCCGCGGCCCGATTTCCGACATGATGCGTTTGTTGGGCGATGATGTCGCCCCTTCGGGAAAATGGACGAGCCGCGCGCCTGCCTCCCGCGCCTGCCGCATCAGCAGGCGCATCTCCTGTCCGCTTTGGCGAAGCTTGTCGATATCGCGGGGATCGTCCGCATAGGTAGTCTGCGCCACGGCCAGACGCAGGCGTCTTGCCTCAGGCGYTGCGTCGTTCGCCGACTTGGGGAGAACATGCATGCGGGCGGTGGTGTAGGATTCACCCGTCTTGGCGGCGCGCGCGCGCACCCGCCGTTTGAAATTTCCATTCTCAGTCATATCAGGGCCTCTCACGTTCCGGACATCGTTCCCCAGCAACAGCCCAAAACATCAGGACCAAGATCACGACCCGAGACGAAAGTCCCTTTGCCTCCGGTTGAAGACCCTGCTGGGGAAGGTCTGGAGAGGTTCGGCGTTAGGCCACGCCGAAGCAAAGATGCCGAGGCGGCCGCGATTCGTCAATTCGGGGACGGCCGAGCACCTACCTCAAGCGGGCCGACCTTGATCCACCCGCCACGGCGGATCGAGGCGGTTCGAACCGGCGGAATAGAGAATGATGCGGTTGCCGCCGGGGTCGAACAGCTCCGCTTCACGCCAGAGCCAACTCTTGTCCTCCGGCCCGCTCACGAAACGAAGACCGGCTTCGCTGAGACTGCCGACCGTCTCGTCCAGGTTCTCGCACTCGAAATACACCATGGTTCCGCCACCACCACTTACGCCCTGATCCAAAGAGAAGGTGCTGTCTCCGTCCGGGCAGACAAAGCGCGCATACCGGGGACGGGCGTCGACAACGGGTCTGAGACCGAGAATGCAGTAGAAGTTCCAGCCCGCATCAAGGTCAGGCATCGTAACGGTTACTTGATTCAAGCGCATGACCTATCCCCCCTCAACTGACTTCGCCCGAAACTGTCTGGCGGCCGGGCACCACGACATTCATAAAAACAAAGACCTGAAGCCATCGCATGAATCAAATTCTAAGTGAGCAGTTTTAGTGTCATCGACACAAAACTCGTGTCAGACTGTGCAAACTGCGCACCCCGCCGCATCGATCGAGAGGGCCGAAGCCATGCACAAGTTCACAGTATCAATCACCCGAGAGATCGAGGCCGATACCGCCGAGGAGGCCGCCTTGCTCATGTATCAGGAACTATCAACGGGACCGATCCCTGACCGCTACTCCGTCACCGACGAGACGAAGGCGACAACGGAGGTGAAGCTGGACCGGCACAAGGCCGACGAATTCGCCAGCATCGATCACACAGCCGATCCCGGCAACTGGTAAGCGCCGGACGACCAAACGGACCACAGGAGATACGGTTTTGCGCCGGGAGCGGAATGCAATAGTTGCAGGTCGCCTTCTCCGGCACGAATGCTGGATGTAAATAGCCGCTCAGCCGAAAACATCGCGAGCCAAGGAAAGACCGTGACCTCACCAATCAAAATAGCCGTCTCCGGCGCGAACGGCCGCATGGGGCGCGCCATCCTGCCGCTGCTGGCGGCCGATCCGGATTTTGCGTTCGTCGGCGGCATCGGCCGTGAGGGCGCCATCGGCGCCGGGCTGATCGACCGGTCGGCCGCGATCGGAGCGGCCGACGTGATCCTGGATTTCACGACGGGAAACGCTGCCGCCGAACTTGCCGGCTTGTGCGCTTTGGCCGGTGGACCGGCCCTGGTGATCGGGGCGACGGGTTTCGAGCCGGATGAACTCGAACGGATCGCAGAGGCTGCTCGCACGATTCCGATCCTGCGCTCCGGCAATTTCTCCATCGGCGTCAACATGCTGGTCGGCCTCGTCGCCCAGGCGGCCCGCGCCCTTCCCGCGCATGCCTGGGATATCGAAATCCTCGAAGCCCATCACAACAGGAAGATCGACGCGCCGTCCGGTACGGCGCTGATGCTCGGCGAAGCCGCCGCCGAGGGCCGCGGGGTTTCCCTCGCATCCGTCGAGCGGCGCGGGCGTGACGGCATCACCGGTGAGCGCCCGACCGGCGAAATCGGCTTCGCCGTCTTGCGCGCCGGCGGGATCGTCGGAGAACACAGCGTCCTGTTTGCCGCCGCCGAGGAAGTCGTGACGCTCTCCCATTCGGCTCTCGATCGCGGCATGTTCGCCCGCGGCGCACTTGCCGCCGCCCGCTGGGTCGCAGGGCGCGCACCCGGCGAATACACAATGGGAGATGTTCTCGAGCTGGCCTGAGAAACTGGCCTATAAGCTATCAAGGATTGCCGAGGCGACGACGACTTCGGTTCCGGCCAGCCCGACGGAGCAAAACAGGGTCGTATCCTCCGGCGATCCCCGACCGGCCGCTTTCCCGGCAATGATATCGGCAAGATCGGCCATGCGATGCTCATTCCCGGAGCCGACGAGGAAAAAGGGCGAAGCATAGGCGCGCGTCTGTTCGGGAGAGTCCGTCGCGATCACGGCTGCGACATCGGCGATATCCAGGCCCAGTTCGTATCCCTGATGTGTTTTCGGGCCAACGGTGTTGACGTGCATCCCGGGCTTCAAATCCCGCGCATGGATGACCGGTGTTTGGCTCGTCGTCGCGCAGATGACGATGTCGGCGTCATCAACGGCTTCAGAGGCGCTGCCGGCAGGCTCCACCTCAATGCCCAAGGCGTGCTGCATCTCAGCTGCGAAGGCGGTGCGATTTTTCTCGTCGCGGCTATAGACGCGTGCGCGGTCCAGTTTCCGAACGGTGGCAGCCGCGGCAAGCTGGGTTTGCGCTTGGGCTCCGCTGCCGAGGATCCCGACGGTCTTGGCATCCGGCGCGCTGAGGTGGCGGATGGCGAGACCTCCGATCGCACCGGTTCTGAGGCTACCGAGGCGCTCTCCGAGAACGATGCCTTTGAGCCTGGCGTCGTCGGCCGACCACACAGCGACGATCTGCGAATGCTCCACCCCGTCGAATGTTTCATAGACCCGAAAGCCCGCGAGCGGTTTCTCGCCAAGGATGCCACCGACGGTGAAGACGAGATCGCCCCGATCGGGAAACGAGATATGATGCCGGGGCGGAGAGATCAGCCGATTGCCGGCTCTGGCGAGAAAAGCGGTCTCGAGCGCATCGATCGCGACCGCCATCAACCCGCTACCGACAAGATCCTCGTCTTTCAGGATTTTCGTCACAGCCAACCCTCCAGCCCATACCGGCATCCTGCAACCCCAACCCCGCTTGAGGTCAATAGCTCAGGCAAACCGATATGCGCCGAAACATCGCGTGAGAGCTAACCGACCAGACGGAGAGCCATCATGACGTCGTCGATCTCCCTGCCCTCCTCCAGAACCCCGCCGGGAATTCTGCCGATCTCGGAAAAGCCTTCCCGCTGATAGAACCGTATTGCCGCCGGGTTCTCCGCACTGACGAAGAGTTCCAGCTGCAGGATACCGATATCACGCGCGTGATCGGCCACCGCGCTGAGCAGCTTCGCGGCAAGGCCCGTTCCACGCAGGCTCCGTCTGACGTAGACCATGATGATCGTCGCGCGATGAGCCATCTTGCTCGACCGCTGCCGGAGCAGGCCTGTTATGCCGACGGGTTCACCATCCTGAAAGGCGATGAAAACCGGCTCGTTCAAGCGATTGCGCCACTCCTCGAGAGAAAGAGCCGCCCAGTCTTCGTAGCGGCTTGCAAAGAGAGACGGTTCGGTGCGAAGCGCTTCCAGACGGATGCGCCGGAAAGCCTCCACTTCGTCTGCCTGGATATGCCTGATCGTCGTGCCGCTTCCATCCATCGGGACCTCCTGCAAGATGAGAGCTACTCTCAATACAGATGGCTCCAGCCGTCAACCGGTGTCAGCAAGCTTCGTACTTCAGCCTAGGCTCGGAGTTACGAGATCGAACGGAAATCAATCATCTCAAGCGCCGATCACTGCGCCGGGCTCCCCAGCCGACCGCCCTTCCGGACGGCCGGTTCACCGCTCGGACCGCCCCTCAATTGATCGGTCGGCCCCGTAGCCGGTTCACCGGTTGGCCCGACCACCGGTTCACGGGCTGGCCCGTCGACCGGCTGGCCGGTAGACCGGACGACCAAGGGATCGGCTGGCTGGACGGCGGATTGATCGGTTGTTGGCCCGGGCACCGACTCTCCGGTTGCCGCGGGCGCCGGCTCGCCGGTTGCCGCGTTCAACGGCTCACCGGTTGGTCCGGCCGCTGATTGCTCGGTTGGCTTGTCGATCGCGAATGGCACAACTTCACGGATAATGAAGAGAAGAACTATCCCGACCAACGTGCACGTCAGCGCGTAGAGAAGGAAATATTTCAGTGCACATCCCTCGCTAATTGGCAGCACCAACTTGACAATGGTGCAAATGATATTTCCTCATTATTGAACGATACTTAAAAAAAGGCAATCATTTTCAACAAGAGCCACGAAATTTCAAAAATGGACAGAACGGGATAAGGTAGTTATTGTAGATATTTAGGAAGCGCATCCCCGATGCTCAATTTATCTTGAGGTCTGGGCAAGCCCAAGGAAGGCCCCGGAGCCCATATCCGGGATCGCCCACGGCAAAGACAGCCCCGGCGATATCGGCTAGATTGCGTGTGCCGGCAGCCTGCTTTCGAGGGTGTGCCCCTCCAGGATCGATGGCGGCAGGGGGATCCGCATGACGGCAATTGCATCTCTGTTTCAGGAAGCCGCCCGCCTTGCGGCGGGATTCCGGCAGGCAACGCCCGCCCGCCACGTGCCCACCCACGACTACGCAGCCTCGCTTGCCTGTTTCGACGAACCGCTGCCGGCGGCCGGTTCCGATATGCTTGATGTCATCAGGCGTCTCTCGGACGGCGCCGAACCCGGGCTGCACGCAACCACAGGGCCGCGCTTTTTCGGCTGGGTCATCGGCGGCTCCCATCCGGTCGGCGTCGCGGCTGATTTCCTCACCAGCGCCTGGGGCCAAAATGCCGGAAACCATGCCGTTGCCCCGGCCGCGTCCGCCGTCGAGACCGTCGCGGCGAGATGGCTTCTCGATCTCTTGCAGCTGCCGGCCGAAAGCTCGGTCGGTTTCGTCACGGGTGCGACGGTGGCGAACTTCACCTGCCTTGCCGCCGCGCGCGGCGAGGTGCTGCGCCAGGTGGGCTGGGATGCCGATGCCAACGGCCTGTTCGGCGCCCCCGAGATTACCGTGCTGATTGGCGACGATGCCCACACGACGGTATTCTCCGCGCTGCAATTCCTAGGCCTCGGCCACGATCGCGTGCTGCGCGTGCGCACCGATCCGGTAGGCCGGATAGACCCGGCCGCGCTGGCGGGCGCGCTCGATACGGTCTCCGGTCCCGCCATCGCCATTCTCCAGGCGGGGCAGATCAATACTGGCGCCTTCGACGATTTCGCCGCCATCATCCCGCTGTTGAAGGCAAAAGGCGCCTGGGTGCATGTCGATGGTGCCTTTGGCCTCTGGGCGCAGGCATCGATGAAGACCAGCCACCTCAGCCGCGGCATCGAAGCGGCCGACAGCTGGGCGACCGACGGCCACAAATGGCTGCAGACGCCCTATGATTGCGGCTATGCCATCGTCCGCGACGAACTCGCTCATCGCCGCGCCATGACGATTGCCGCGAGCTATCTGCCGCTCGCCGGCCAAGGCGAACGCGATCCCTCCCATTACGTGCCCGAGCTTTCGAGAAGAGCACGCGGCTTTGCCACCTGGGCGATGCTGAAACATCTCGGCCGCGACGGCATCACCACCCTCATCGATCAGTGCTGCACCTCAGCGCGGCTGATCGCAGATCTCCTGTCGCTGCAACCGGGCATCGGCATATTGAACGACGTCGTGCTGAACCAGCTCGTCATCCGCTTCGGAACGGACCTGCCCTCCGAAGAAGGCGACGCGCTGACGCGAAAGACGATCGAAAAGATCCAGGCGGACGGCATGATCTTCGCCGGCGGCGCCAAATGGCGCGGCCGCGACGTCCTGCGCCTCTCCGTCACCAATTTCCAGACGACGTCAGATGAGGCGCAACTCGCCGCACAAAGCATCATCGCTGCGTTCAAGAGTGTCAGCCGAGGGTGATGCATCAACTCCCTTGGTTCGCCCGGACACGGAATTGTGCTATCGCCGGCCCTATTCACTTGAAGAGAGATAGAAACGTGAAAAACGTGCTGTTCGTCTGCAGTCAGAACAAGCTTCGCAGCCCGACGGCCGAACAGGTCTTCGCGAACTGGCCTGAAATCGAAGTCTCCTCGGCAGGTACGAACAAGGATGCCGAAAATCCGTTATCGAACGAGCTGGTCGAATGGGCCGATATCGTCTTTGTCATGGAGAAGGCTCACCGTGCGAAAGTCCAGGGCAAGTACCGGTCAGCTCTCAAGGACAAGCGGTTGATCTGCCTTCATATTCCTGATGATTACGATTTCATGGACCCCGCGCTCGTGCAACTGCTGAAGGCAAAGGTGCCCCGGCATCTCTAAGCCTGTTCATGCGACCGTAAAATCGCCGCCAGCACAAGGCGGGCAATTCTTCCGTCCGTCCCGCTTTGCGCTAGTGGTGGCACTTGCGGCCAAGCTGCGGGGGCCGCGGGATAATTGTCATCGTCTGATCGAGGCCGACCAGCTCGCGGATGATCACTTCGTCGGACACAGCAGCCCCCTATCCTCTCGATCGAATGATAGTGCACGCGAACTTGGTCATGATCCATAGGCGTGAACCGCTTACAGTGGACCGCCCGTCTTCCCATTGCCACACGCTCCGCTTATAGCTCCCCGCCCGTTCCGATCGCACAAGGAGGAGAGCCATGAACGCCAATGATGTCGCCGCCCATTGGGAGAGCAATGCCGAGACCTGGACGATCTACAGCCGCGCCGGCTACGACAAATACCGCGACGCGCTGAACACGCCGGCCTTTCTGGAGATGCTGCCGCCGGTCACCGGCTTAGCGGGGCTCGACCTAGGCTGCGGCGAAGGCTCCAATACTCGCGCCGTCGCCCGCCTCGGCGCCCGCATGACCGGGCTCGACATAGCCCCGACCTTCATTCGCTATGCCCGCGAGAGCGAGGCAGAAGCGCCGCTCGGCATCGACTATGTGCTCGGCGACGGCCAGAGCATCGATTTCCCGGAGGCGAGCTTCGATTTCGTCACCGCCTTCATGTCGATGATGGACATGGCCGACCAGCGCGAGGTGCTGAAGGGCATCCACCGGGTCCTGAAGCCGGGCGGCTTCCTGCAGTTTTCGATCCTGCACCCCTGTTTCGTGCCGCCGACACGCCGAAATATCCGCAATCAGGCCGGCGAGCCCGTCGCGGTTGAGATCGCCGATTATTTCGACGAGAGCGACGGCCGGATCGATCGCTGGATCTTCTCCTCTATCCCCGAGGCCGAACGGGCGACGCTGACGCCGTTTGCCGTCCCGCGCTTTCACCGGACGCTGTCGACCTGGGTGTCGATGATCGTCGAAGCGGGACTGACGATCGATGCTTTCGGCGAGCCCATGGCGTCAGTCGAGGTGGCTCTCGCCGAGCCAATGGTCGCCGATACCCGCATCGCACCGATCTTCCTCCACGTCAGGGCGCGCAAGGCGTAAGGCCTGTTTTCCCGCCGCCATCTAGGTTTGGAAGGAAGGTGAGTTCTCACCCAACATCATCGTCGCACGGCGACCACCGAGCTGGCGCGATAGCGCGACAGCTGCACCCGGTTGGATTGATTGCCGCCAAACAGGTAGACGTACTGGCGGCGCTGGTCGATGTGATCGAACAGGCTGACATGAAAGCGTCGACCGGTGCGGATCACCACGACATCCCCTCGCCTGGCGGCGCGGAAGAACACCGGCTTGCCGAACTTTCTCCAAGACGCCGCCATATTGGGGTTGGGCGGCGGTTCCCGCGAAGATCGCTTGGCGACAAAGGCCAGGAACGCCCCGCACCACGATACTCTGCGCGGATTGATGCTGAGGAAGGAGATGGAGCGTTCATGCATGCTCTTGTACTTGGACGCCGTGCCGAGCATGTCCGCCTCACAGGGCACGGCAAGCACCGTGAGGACGATGACGAGAATAACCTTCATAGTTACCCACCATTGTTTGTATAATGTTGAAATTCCGAAATGTGGCGAAGAATAAAACAGGCGCGGCAACGTAGATGTGAATTATGGCGTGATTTAGAAACAACTAATACTGGCATTTTGGCGGCGGAAATTTGTCCGAAGCGAGGCGCAGAACTCTGTCGGCGAGCCTCCCTTTGGGGCCGGACACGGCCATCACAAACCCCGCAAAACMTATGTTTTTCGGGGCGGAAAGGCTGGAGTTTCGCCATCCCAATCAGGTCCATTCAGACGAGATGGACTGTGTTCGCAATGCTTGAGCAGCAAAACCATTCGCCAAGAGTTGACGACAGCACGCGGAATTAGCTCCTCACCTATACGAGCTATATTTCCGATGGCCACTTATAATACTTGGGCGCGATGGGAAATACATTGCGCTCGCCCGATTCACCAGCGAAAGCCGGAGGTTGCCCCTCCGGTGCGGACGTGAAGGAGCTTAGGAGAGCGGAGGCCGGCGTGGCGTGTCAACCGCGTGGTTGCGCCGGTTCGGGTTGGCCTGTGACCGGGGCCGGATCAGCGGCAAGTGCCCTGGTGACCAGCAATGCTGCGGCGAGAACAGGGACGACCGCCCAGTACGAAAAGCGGATGCCGAAGTGTTCGGCAACGAAACCGAGCAGTGGCGGCCCGGCGAAAAACACAAGGAACGTCGTCTGCCCAAGCGCTGCAACGTTGACGGGTGCGGGTCGATCCGTGCGTCGGGCCGCAGCCGAGATGGCAAGCGGATAAACTGAAGAGCAGCCGATACCTGTCAGGCCAAAGCCTGCGAGCGCGACAACAGGGTGTGTCGCCGTCGCAACCATGACAACACCGATGGCCGCGATCCCAAGCAGAGTGATTGCGACAGGGCGCGGATTGAAGCGGTCGATGACAGGGTCCATGCCGAGCCGCCCGATGGCGATGAACGAGGAGAAAATGGTCACGCTGAGCCCGCCGACGAAGGGTTCGACCGCGAACACGTCCCGCATATAGATAGCCGACCAATCGACGCTTGCGCCTTCGGCAAGAAGCGGAGCTGCGGCGACAAGGCAAAGGGGGAGCAGTCCGATCGTGGGAAAAGCGATGATCGGCGTATCTCCGGAGTGAGCGTCCTGCCGCCGGGGCGCATTCTCGATCCCGGCGAAGACGATCGACCCGGCAATCAAGACCGTCACGAGGACGATGAAGGTATGCAGTTCGATGGAGACGGCAGCCTGCCGCATGCCGGCGGCAACAAGGGCGGTGATGCAGAAGCCGAGGCTCCACATACCGTGAGCCCGGCTCATGATGCGGTACCCAAGCAGCGCCTCATGGCGATCGGTTTCGATATTGGCGTTGATCTCGAATGCTCCGGTGAAAACGCCGGCAATGAAGAACAATGGCACCGCCAGAAGAGCTGAAGGCATCCAGGGGATCAGCGCGAAAAACAACGACGCACCGAAGACGGTGACGAAAGCGGTGGTGCGCGCACCGAGCCTCTCGATGAACCTCACCGAGAACGTCAACCCGCAGAGAACCCCGGAGGACATGACGGCGAGCAGCAGGCCAAGCTCCCCTTCCGTAAGGCTGAACTTAAGCTGAAGGTCGGGCAGCCGCGAAACAAACGCCCCCAGGGAAAGGGCCACGGCAAACTGAATGAAGAAAATACGCTGGTGCGGCTTCATCTCGGGGACTCTGCTCCGATTGGGGCGGGATTGAAGCCCAGGCATCCGACGGCATAGCCCGACATTCCGACGAAATGGCGACTGGCTCGGACACCCGCGGTCTCAGGATTATCGACCACCATTGCTGACAGCCAGTGTCAGCATGATGCAGCCGCCGGTAATTTCACAGCAGCCGCTCACGACTGGTGTCCGCTTATTGGCGCCATCAGCGATCACCATTCGGCGGTGCCGAGCAGCAATTCTCGCTCCCTGCATCAACGAGAGGCTGCACTGCATAAGATCGCGGATCACGTCTGCGGAATGGGAACGAAGCGCTTGATTTGACGGGCCACGCACTCAATTCATCGAGTGGAACGTCTCAAAAATCAGCGCCCTCAGCCAGCGATGCACGGGATCTGCGTCCATGCGGGGGTGCCACGCCTGCACGATGTTGAAACCCGGCACGGCCACGGGCAGGTCAAAGGTTTTGATATGGCTTATCGCGGCGGATTTGCAATATGACTTCGGAATCGAGCCGATCAAATCGGATGCCGCCGCAACTGCTATCACCGCCGGAAAGCTTGGCACGATCAGCCTGACATCACGGACATGGCCCAATTCGGCGAGTGCCCTGTCGATCGGACCGGCGAAATCCTCGTGCATCGAGAAGAGCACGTGACCCCAGGCGGCATAGCGCTCGGCCGTTAGCCGATCAGCATCGAATATCGGGTGCCCTACCCTTGCGAGACCGACATAGCGATCCTCGAAAAGAGTTTGGCAACGCAGCTCCCCGCTGTCTCGCGGGAGGACACCGATGTCCAAATCTATCGCCGCGTCCCTCAAAGCCTGAACGTCCTTGTCCGATCTCGGCGCAAAGCGAAGCCTTATCCCCGGCGCAGCGTTCGTCACAGCGGCGCTCAGACCCGCGGCGCAGAGAAGCACGAATGCTTCATTGGCACGGATCGTGAAGTGGCGCCGCACCTCCCGAATCTCCACGGTCGATGGCGGACTAAGGACGGCTTGCACGGCTTCTTTCAACAAATGTACCTCGGCACCAATCGCAAGGGCATGAGGCGTCGCAACCATGCCGCGCCCGGCCGGCACAAGAATCGGATCACCTAGCGCGGTCCTCAACCGTGACAGCGTCCGGCTCATGGCGGACGTGCTGAGGCCAAGCCGACGGGCGGCGGCCGACACGCTCTGCTCGCGCAGCAACGCATCCAGTGCCACCAAGAGGTTAAGATCGAGATCAGACATGGCTCAATTCTATTCAAGCATGGCGCATTACGCAACGGTCGATTGATTTTGTTGCGTCTGGCGCGGGCAATCAGCAAAGCCTAAGTAGTCGACCGTCCAACAAACATCGAGGAGTTCTCATGTCCCTCACCTACACCGCACCAATTTCTCAAGACGGCCTGGCGTCGCCTCGACGGTACCTGGCTATTGCCATGTTGCTCCTTACGCTTGTTCTTGTCGTTTTGGACGGAGCCATTGCCAATGTCGCCTTACCCTCGATCGCGGTCTCACTGCACGCGGAGGCGGGTAACACCGTATGGGTCGTCTCGGCCTATCAGCTGGCCGTGCTTGTTGCCATTCTTCCATGTGGTGCGCTGGGTGAAATCTACGGCGCGCGGCGGGTCTTCCTGATCGGCGTCGCGCTGTTCACCGCGGCTTCCGCAGCCTGCGCCTTCGCGGGCGACCTTCCCTTACTGATCCTTGCTCGTTTCGCGCAGGGCTTGGGAGGTGGCGCGATCATGGCGCTTGCCATGATGAACCTGCGCTCGGCCGTCCCGCAGCACATGCTGGGTCCGATCATAGGCATCAACGCCATGGTCATCGCCATTTCTTCCGCTGCCGGCCCCGGCATTGCCGGCGCCATCCTTTCCGTCACGACCTGGCCTTGGCTGTTTGCAGTCAATATACCACTCGGCGCCATCGTTCTGCTCGGCGGCGGTCTGCTCGGGCAAATTCAGGGCGCAAAGCGAAAGCTGAACGCAAAAGTGATGCTGGCCAACACGCTGATGTTCATCCTTTTCTTCTGCGGCGCCGAACGGATAGCGATCGCGCCGATAAGCGGTGCCGTCCTCATCGCCGCCTCGCTGGCCTGCCTTTTCGTCCTGCTGCGCCTTGAACGGAACAGTGACGCACCAATCGTTCCCACGGACCTGCTGGCGGAACCAGCATTCCGCGTGGCGATCATCGCCTCGATATCGTGCTTCTGCGGCCAGATGCTGAGCTACATCGCGCTACCCTTTTACCTTCAACACACGTTGCACATGACGCCGGTTTTGGCCGGTCTATACATGATGCCCTGGCCTGCCGCGACCGCGATCATCGCGCCCATTTCGGGACGTTTGGCAAACCGCGTCAAGACGGCATGGCTTTGCGCCATCGGCGGCGCGCTGCTCGCCCTGGGCCTACTGATGGTCGGATTCACCCCGCCCGACCCGAGAGGTATCGCGTTTCTCGTCGGTACTGTGATCGCCGGCCTCGGTTTCGGACTGTTCCAGACGCCGAACAACCGAATTCTCCTTCTGTCGGCACCGAAAGCCAGAAGCGGCGCCGCCGGCGCCATGCAGGGCACCGCGCGGCTTCTCGGCCAAACCCTGGGTGGGATCTGCATGTCGATCATCTTCGCAACATTGCCGTTGTCGAACGCGCTCGAATTTGCGGTCGTCACCGCGGGCGGCTGCGCAGCAATAGCGAGCCTGGTCAGCCTGAGCCGGGCTCGCTACGAAGTGGTGAAACAGCCTGGAGCGGTTTGAACAGACGGTTCGTGGTCGTCCGGGTGAAGAGGGCGTTCTCCGAAATAATGAACGCCCCACGTCTCAGGTGTCCTGCTGCTGGACATTTCTTTCTCGTTGCATGAAGACCGCTTGCCACATCAAGCTTGTAACAATGGGGAGCGCGACGAAGTGGTCGACTTGGCCCGCTCCCCGAGTTGAAGACACCACACTAAACCGACTGAAGGAGGACGTGTCGCTTCTTGCCAATTGATAGCCGGATCACGCCGTCCTGGATGTCGGAGTCGCAAAGCCGCATTGCCTCGTCGTTTACACCGCCACCGTTCACCCGAACCCCGCCGCCGACGATCAACCGCCGTGCTTCGCTTTTCGACTTGGCGAGCCCGGCAACAACCATGGCTTCGACAAGCGGAAAATTGCCGCGAAGGCTATCCGGCAGCCTAACCGTCGGGAGACCGGCTGGCACCTCGCCCGCCTCGAAGGCGCGCCGGGAGGTTTCGGAAGCTTGCGCTGCCGCATCTGCCCCGTGGCAGAGGCTGGTGATTTGGTCGGCAAGGATCTTTTTCGCTTCGTTGATCTCGGAATCCCGAAGCACATCGAGGCGTGCAATTTCACCTAAGGGTAACTCGGTGAACAGCCTGAGAAAACGACCCACATCCGCATCCCCGGTGTTTCTCCAGAATTGCCAGAACTCATAGGGCGACAACCGGTCTGCGTTTAGCCAAACCGCCCCCGAAACGCTCTTGCCCATCTTCGCGCCCGACGACGTCGTCAGCAGCGGGGCAGTCAATCCAAACAGGGCGCGTCCGCCAATCCGCCGTCCAAATTCGACGCCGCTGACGATATTGCCCCACTGGTCGGAGCCACCAAGTTGAAGCAGGCAGCCGCGGCTTTCTGCGAGGACATGAAAGTCGTAGGCCTGCATGACCATGTAGTTGAATTCCAGTAATGTCAGCGATTGCTCCCGTTCCAACCGTTGGCGCACACTCTCCGATGTAAGCATCCGGTTGACTGAAAAATGCGGCCCGATATCGCGCAGGAAATCGAGATAGTTGAGCCCGCCCAACCAGTCGGCATTGTTGACCATGACAGCATCTGTCGGACCGTCCCCGAAAGCGAGGAACCGCTCGAAGACACGCCGGATGCCGATCAGGTTTTTCGTGATCTGCTCTTCGCTGAGAAAGGGACGCGACGTGTCGCGGAAGCTCGGATCGCCCAGGCGGCTTGTCGCACCGCCGAGCAACGCAATGGGTTTGTTGCCGGTCTTCTGGAACCACCGCAGCATCATGATCGGAATGAGATGCCCGACATGAAGGCTGTCGGCGGTGAGATCGAAGCCGTTATAGGCTGTGCCGGCTCCTGAACAAAGCCAGCTGTCGAGTGCTTCCAAGTCGGTGCATTGATGCAGGAAGCCGCGCTCGCTCAAAGTGCGAAGAAAGTCGGATCTAGGTCCGGCGGGCCGAGAGGATAGTATCACGAGGGTCTCCATTTGGGCCGATCAGGCCGGAGACCTACTGTTGACACACGTGCCGCCGACCGTGCGGCGTCTCGAGTGTCAGGAATATGACCTTGCGCCGCTCTATGGGAGCAGCGTGTAATAGAAGCTCGAAAGATTCAGGGCGCAGGTCATGCATCCTTTTTACCATGCGACAGCGCGATCGCAAGGGGATGCGAACTGACGACATTGAACGGATCGCAACGCTCCCATCCCCCCATCCGCCCCCCACAAAAATACTCGCACCCGCATCAATTTGCTTGCCGTTCTGCAATGCGGCATATGTTTGTTCTCATAGGCAAGTGGCATGAGCGGGGAACGATGACGTCGACGCATATGGATAAGACGGGGGATGGCGTCGGCCGGAAGGGCTTTGTCGGACTGGTCATCGGCGCGGTCGGCGTCGTCTATGGCGATATCGGCACTAGCCCGCTCTATGCCTTTCGCGAGGCGTTGAGGCCCTTTGCCGCCGATGGCGTGCATGAGACCGAGGTCATCGGTCTGATTTCGCTGATGGTCTGGACGCTGACGATCATCGTGACCTTCAAATATGTGCTCTTCCTTCTCAGGGCGGACAATGACGGCGAAGGCGGCGCGCTTTCGCTCCTTGCCCTCCTGATGAAGAAGATGGGACGAAACGTGCCGGTGCTCTTCTTCGCCGGCCTGATCGGCGCTGCCCTCTTCATCGGCGATGCGATGATCACGCCTGCTTTGTCGGTCATGTCGGCGCTCGAGGGCCTGAAATTGATCACACCCGCCTTTGCCGAATACGTCCCGCTTGCGTCGGCAGCGATCATGGTCGTCCTCTTTGCCGTCCAGTCGAGGGGAACAGCCGCCGTCTCCAGGCTTTTCGGGCCGATCACGGTGTTGTGGTTTCTGGCCATGGCGGCCGGCGGCCTCATCCATATCGGCGACGACTGGAGGATTCTGGCCGCGCTCAATCCGGCCAATGCATTCCTGTTCCTCACCCATGCCGGCAGCGTCGGCCTCATCGTGCTCGGCGCCGTTTTTCTGACGGTGACGGGTGCCGAGGCGCTCTATGCCGATCTCGGGCATTTCGGACGCCGCCCGATCCAGATGGCATGGTTCGTACTCGTCTTTCCCGCATTGTTGCTGAACTACCTCGGGCAAGGTGCGCTGGTTCTCGCCCATCCCGAAACGGCCGGCAACCCGTTCTTTCTGATGTATCCCGACTGGGCCTTGCCGCCGATGGTTCTTCTGGCGACGATGGCGACGATCATCGCCAGCCAGGCGGTGATAACAGGCGCATTTTCGCTGTCCCGCTCGGCGGTTCACCTCGGCTTCCTGCCGAGGCTCAGGATCAAGTTCACGTCGGAGACCAACACCGGCCAGATCTACGTGCCGGCCGTCAATCTTCTCCTGCTGGTCGGCGTGCTGATGCTGATCTTTTCCTTCGGCGACTCCGAGTCGCTGGCGACCGCCTATGGCATCTCCGTGACTGGAACCATGGTCATCTCGACCATGCTGGTCTTCCAGTTCCTTCGGGTCGTCTGGGGCTACTCCCTCGTGCTCGCCGCCGCCTGGCTGCTGCCGCTCTTCACCATCGAAGTCATGTTCCTGGCGGCCAATCTGCTGAAGATCTACGATGGCGGCTGGGTTCCGGTCGCCCTTGCGCTGGCAATCATGATCCTGATGTGGACATGGACCCGAGGCCAGGCCTATCTGAAGAGGCTGCGAGCCAACAACGAGATCCCGCTCGATTCCTTCATCAGGTCGATCGAGCGAAAGTCGGACCATTCGCCGGTCACCGTTCCGGGAACGGCAGTGTTCCTGACCAGCGTTCCGGACCGGACGCCGAACGTGCTGCTCCACAATCTCAAGCACAACCACGTGCTTCACGAACAGAACGTCATCCTGACCGTGTGGACCGAGGACGAACCTTATGTCCCCGACAGCCGCCGCATCAAGATCAGCCAGCTTTCGCCGCGTTTCGTCCGCCTCGACATCACCTTCGGCTTCATGGACGACCCTGATGTCACCAGGGCGCTGGCTCTCTGCCGCGAGGGCGGCTTCAAGTTCGAGATCATGAGGACCTCCTTCTATCTCGGCCGCCGAAATCTCGTCAGGACGCCGAACACCGGGCTGCCCGCCTGGCAGGAGCGCATATTCATGGCGCTGGAAGGCTTGGCGATTGATCCTTCCGACTATTTCAACTTGCCGTCCAACCGCGTCGTCGAACTCGGCGAACAGATCGCCATTTAGGTCAGGACGCCGCTCGGCGACATCAGGATCGCGCCGGTATCAGCCCCGGTATCGCAATGCGTTGACGAAGATGTCGAAAGCGCGAGGCGCTGAACATCAGGCTTTGGCCGAGATCGCGCTCAATTCCTCGAGATCGAGATCCCGTTCCAGCTCGCGCAACGTCTCATCATCGATCTCGCCGGCGCGGTGGAGGCGGATGAGTTCCCGGCGTCCCGTGGCAACTGCTTCGAGAACTACGTCGAAGTGCGCATGCAGCATCGGTACGTAGTGCTCGGTTCTCTCGGCATAGTCGACGATCGACGTGGCCCGGCGCTGGTAGCGCTCCAGCAATTGCGGATGGATGAGTTTCCCCTCCGCATCATATGCCAG
Organism: Rhizobium sp. P1_E1; assembly: GCF_056406015.1. Classification (NCBI taxonomy): domain Bacteria; kingdom Pseudomonadati; phylum Pseudomonadota; class Alphaproteobacteria; order Hyphomicrobiales; family Rhizobiaceae; genus Rhizobium; species Rhizobium sp. P1_E1. The sequence goes on from NZ_JBFUAY010000040.1 coordinate 42,155, forward strand.
GCTCTGGACGATCCCGAACTGCGCCTGCGCCATGGCGGCTTCGGCCTGGCTCATTGTCAGGCGCGCTCTTTCCGACTCCGGCTCCACCAGCCGCGCCCAGGCAATCACCCGCCCCAATGTCGTGCCCTGTATGAGCACGGTTCCGAGAATGACGGCGAAGGCCGTCACGAGGATGAAGTCCCGGCCCGGAAATCCCTCCGGCAAGCTCAGCGCCAAAGCAAGCGTCACCACGCCGCGCACGCCCGCCCAGCTGAGAACGGTGGCGCCGCCGACGCCGAGCGGCGCGGCGCGTGTGAACCCCAGGGCAGTGCATAACCTGATGACGAAATCGGCGGCGAAGACCCAGGCAAAACGAGCGAGCACGAGCGCCACGAGGATCGCCAGCATCGGCAATCCCATGGTCGCGATCACGGTGGCAAAGCCGCCGCCGCGTTCGACGACATCCCGGAGCGACAGCCCGATCAGGATGAACACCGCCGCTTCCATCAGGAAGATCATCACCGTCCAGAACGAGATGCCGCGCATGCGCATTGCGGCTGAAAGCACGGTGTGCTGGTGCCAGCTCATGATCAGGCCGGCGGTAACCGTGGCGATGACGCCGGAAACATGCAGCTGCTCGCCGAGCAGATAGGCAATCCAGCCGAGCAGCACCGAGGCTGCGATGATGAGATATTCGTCGCCGAGACGCCGGACGAGTTTGTACCATGCCGTTCCCACAACGATGCCGACGACGGCGCCGCCGAGCGCCAGCACGAGGAAGCTGCCGGCCGCCTCCCCCGCGCTGAAGGCGCCCGTTGCGGCAGCGGCAACGGCAAAGCGGAAGAGAACCAGTCCGCTCGCATCGTTGAGCAAGCTCTCGCCTTCCAGCAGAATCTGAAGCCGCCGCGGCAGCCTGACCCGCTGCAGCACAGCGCGCGCCGCAACCGCATCAGGCGGCGCAACGATCGCGCCAAGGGCAGCGCACGCCGCCCAGGGAAGCGACGGAAAGATGAGGTGGGCCACAACGGCGACGACCGCGCAGGTGAAGAACACCGCGCCGACGGCAAGCGAGGCGATGCCGATCACATGCCGCCGCAACCGCCCGGCGGCAATGGACCAGGCGCCATCCATCAACAGCGGCGGCAGGAAGATGACCAGCACCAGCCCGGGATCAATTGATATCGCCGGCAGCCCCGGCACAAACGCCAGCGAAGCACCACCCGTCAGCAACGCGACGGACGGCGGCAATCCGAGCCTGTGGGCCGCATAGTGCAGCGCGATGATCGCAAGAAACATCGCGATGACGAGCTCGAATAAGTGGGTTGGTTCCATATGCCTCTGCCCCGGCTCGCAAACGAATCTTGGATGCCTGCTGCATTCTTCCTTAAATCGAAATCGATCTAGGGAAGAATGCAGCAATTCAAAGTGTTACAGCGTCCTTGCACATCTGAATAGACGCTTGGCGCTGCAAACACCGCCGGCCTGGCAACGGCTGCTCCAGAGGCAGCCGGAGACAATTTTCGCTTTGTGTTATCAACGCTGGGTCTGCACCTAGCGATTTCCTTGAGGGCTAGCCGTATTGAGCTTGCTTGGAACCGCCCTCACCTCAATGACCCGCCCGGCGCATGTCACGTGGCGACGCTGAATCTCCGCGCCCTCGCCATTTGAGTTGCGCCTGATCGCATTAAGGAGGATTCTGCCCGGCACCGCGATGCCAGGTTCGGTCTCGGATGACCTCCGCCATGGCGACGACATACGGCGACTTCGACTTGTCCAGCCTCAAACGTCTTTCGCGGCTCATTCCGACTTGCGTGATCTAGATCTGAGACATCTGGCCCGAAGGGGCGTCAACAGGGAGGTTCGTCATGAAAATCGTTCTTATCGGCGGCACCGGGCTCATCGGGTCCAAGACCGCGGCGCGTCTGCGCGCTAAAGGCCACGAGGTGCTGGCCGTCTCGCCAAGCACCGGCGTCAACACCATCACCGGCGAGGGCCTGGCGCAAGCGCTGGCCGGCGCCGATGTCGTCGTCGACCTTGCAAACTCTCCATCGTGGGAGGACAAGGCGGTTCTCGAATTTTTCGAAACCTCGAGCCGCAATCTGCTCGCCGCGGAAGCCACGGCCGGCGTCAAGCACCATATTGCGCTCTCCATCGTCGGAACGGAGCGCCTGCCTGAGAACGGCTACTTCCGTGCCAAACTCGCCCAGGAGAAACTCATCAAGTCATCGCCGATCCCCTACACGATCGTCCATTCGACGCAGTTCCTCGAATTCCTGAAGGGCATCGCTGATGAAGCGACCGTCGGCACCGTCGCTCGTCTTTCTCCCGCAGCTTTCCAGCCCATCGCATCGGATGACGTTGCCGATGCGATGGCGGATGTCGCGCTTTCAAAGCCGCTTAACGGCACGATCGAGATTGCCGGTCCCGAGCGCGGTCACATGCACGAGATCGTTGCCCGGTATCTGAAGGCCATCAACGATCCGAGGAGAGTCCAGGCAGACGCTCATGCGCGCTACTTCGGGTCTGAACTGGACGATCGCTCGCTTGTGCCCGGCGAGGGCGCGAGGCTCGGCAAGATCGACTTTGCGGATTGGTTTCGACAGTCCCAACGGCCGACGTAAGTCCAGGCAAATCCACATCGGCATTCAACAAGCAGAGGGATTACGACAATGAATTCAGCTTTGTTATCGCTATGCGTGTCGGCCACGGTTTGCCTTTTTGGCACTTTGGCGGTTGCCGCCGAAGACGGCGCTGCCGTCACACCGCTCATGAAAAAGGACCTTCCGAATTATCCCGGCAAGGAAGGGCTGATGATATCGGTCGAGTATGGGCCGGGAGGTTCCTCGCCTATTCACAAACATGAGGCGAATGCATTCGTCTACGTTCTGGAGGGCTCGATCGTGATGCAGGTCAAGGGCGAAAAGGAAGTCACCTTGTCGCCGGGAGAGACCTTTTACGAAGGTCCTTCCGACATTCACCTGGTCAGCCGCAATGCGAGCAAGTCCAAACCGGCGAAGTTCATCGTCGTGCTGCTGAAGAAGAAGGACGCTCCGGTTGTCATGCCGGTGAAGTGACATTCCGTAGAACAGCGGCGAACCCGTGCGTCCCTGAGGCGACCAACTCCTCTTTCGTCATGCTCGGGCTGGTCCCGAGCATCTGCAGACCGCGCAGCAAAATGTCAGGCGCAAGGCCGAGGATGACGTAATACCGCCACCAGAACCGGTGGCTACTGGTATCACCGCGAACGGCACAGGCCCGCCGCCGACGTTCTGGACCCGGCCTTCCAGGACCAGCTCATGGACAAACTCGCTGAGCTGACAGGCATAAAGCTTTTCTGCTCAGGTTTAATTGGAATTTCTGGTCTACCCTCCTTAAATCCTGCGTCTTGAGGCAAAGGAAGACAGATGAAAAGGCGAACCCTTGTGCTTGGAGGTGCGGCTATCGTGGCATCATCCGTGGCTGCGGCGGCAATCTGGCCACGGCGGCATATCACTGTTGCCGCCAGGACATTCGATTGGAAGGGAACGGATTTTCTAAGCGGCGGCACAAAGTCGATCGCCGTGGAAAAGCTGCCCGCGCCGCTCTTCCGCAGCAGTCCGAATTGCGTCGTGACCGTCGCCCAGACCCTCGGCCCCTGCCATGTCAACAATATTCCGACCCGTCAGGACGTCTCGGAAGGAAAGACCGGGCTACCCTTGCGGCTGGCCGTTCGGATCGTCCACGCCGCCGATTGCCGGCCGGTCGAAAATGCCGATATCGAAATCTGGCATACCGATCACCGTGGCATCTATTCCGGCCGCGAGGCTGCGCAGATGTGTACACTTGGCGATGCCGAGGCGATCAGCGGGCTTGCCTTTCGCGGCCGCCAGCTGACGGATGAAAACGGGCAGGCAAGCTTCCTGACGGCCTATCCCGGGCACGCCGCCTATATGCCCGCATACCATTCATAACCGCGATCCTCCCAGAAGCCGCCATTGCCGCCGTAAAGCTGGCCGAGATCGGCGACAGCTTCGATGCCGGTCAGGTATTTTGCCTGCTTGTAGCCGAGTTGGCGTTCGACCCGGAGTCGGAGCGGCGCACCATGGGCGACTTCGAGATCGCGGCCGTTCATGGTGTGGGCAAGGATCGTCTGGGGGTGGAACGCATCGACGAGATCAATGCTTTCGTAGTACCAGCCACTGCCATCCAGCGTCTTTTCGTATTCGTCGGCGCAGTGGAAGACGATGTAGCGGGCCTCAGGTTTCAGACCCGCCGACTGCAGCAGCGCGCCGAGCGGCACGCCGGTCCATTTGCCGATCGCGCTCCAGCCTTCGACGCAGTCATGCCTGGTGATCTGCGTGCGCGCCGGCAGGGCTTTCAGCTCCGCCAGCGACAGCTGCATCGGCTTGTCGACCAGCCCGCCGACCTCGAGCTTCCAGCTTGAAAACCGCTGGTTCATCCAGTCGATATACCGGGTATTATCAGGCATGCTCGTGCCATTGGCGCGGAAGGTCGGCGAGATATCGGCTTCCGTGAATTCGCGGGCGAGTGCGTCGTCACCGAGCAGGAAGCGCTGCGTCTTCATGCTGAAGCCTTCGGCGATCTTGAGCACCGATTTCGTCCGATCGCTTTCGACGAGGGCGTCGCAGCCGGCAAGCCCCAGCGCCGATGCCGTCATGCTCGCGCCGATCAGGAAGCGACGTCTGGTGATGATGCGGCTCATGACTTTCTTCCCTGCCCGATGTCGTAATAACCGGTGATCATCGAGCGCAGATTATTGAACACGCCCGAAACCATCACCATCGCCACATGCACCGCGACGAAGGCAACGAGCGAGAAGGCGGTCAGGAAATGCAGCGTGCGGGCCGATTGCCGGCCGCCGAACAGATCGAGCAGCCAGGGCGCAACCGCATTGAAGCCTGGCGACATGGTAAGCCCGGTCCCGATCATCAACGGCAGCAGCACGAAGATCACGGCGACATAGGCGAGTTTCTGCAGCGTATTGTAGTGGCGTGCCTCGGCCCCCTTGGGAAAGCGCAGCCGGGCGTGACTGACGATCTCACGGCCGAGATGCGAAGGCTTCAGTTCTTCGGCCGCCGGCAGCAGATCGCGGCGGAAATGCCGGCTGACAAAACCGTAAGCGAGATAGATGAAGCCGTTGATGACGAACAGCCAAGCAAAGAAGAAATGCCAGCGCCGGCCCGATGCTAGATCCTGGTAACTTGGCAAAGTCAGCCAGTTCGGAAAACCGCGCACAGTAGCGTCGCCGTCGACGTTCGAAACTCCGAGAACGCCGGTCGTTGTAAAAGCGAATGCGCCGACGCGCGTCACTCCCTTCAGCGCATCGCCCTCTTGCTTCGCCTCCATGGAAATGAAGGACGGATCGTCATCAGCGCCATACTGGCCCCAATAAAGGGCCGGATGGGCGTTGAAGATCTGCAGGCCGCTGAACAGCAGCACCGTCATGCACAACACATTCACCCAGTGCGACAGGCGCACCAGCAGGCCATGGCGGTAGAAGAGCGTGCGTCCGCTCGCCATGCCGGCATCGGTCGTGGCCATCGTAATTCCTCCGGATCGGCGTAAAAGGTCTTCGCGAGAAAAGACGCGGCCGCCGGCCAAATAGTTTCAGCGGCCGCGGCCAAAGCTTACTTCATCGTGTCGCAGGCCTTCATCATCGTGTCCTTCTTCATGGTGTCCTTCTCCATGCCGGCATTGTGCATGCAGTCGGCCTTGGTGCTGCCGGTCGCCATCGTGTCCTTCTTCATCGCATCCTTCGACATCGCATCCTTCGACATCGTGTCGGTCTTCATGCTGTCTTTCTTCATGGCATCGCTGCTTTGGGCGTTGGCGACGCCGGCGAGCGACAGGCCGATGACGAAGGTGCAGGCGGCAAGGCTGGAAAGGATCTTGGTCATGAGGGTCTCCTCGGATCGATTGACATATCCGCCAGCACCCGCCGACGGCTCACAGTCCTGAATTCGATCCCCTTGCGAAGGCGGTTACAGCCCTCACGCTTATGTGATAGCGCTACAGGGCCGCGCGTCTTTTAGAGACGCGCAAAGGACGCTGTACACTTTGAATTGCCGCCGGAAGATTTTTGAATCGACCTGTAACCAAAGCGTCATCCACGCGAATGACATTGCAGACGACATGACGAGCGCCCATTCGGAACAAGCACTGAAGATGCTGATGCTTCTTTCCCTTGACGGGGACGAGGCGGCCTATCGACGTCTGCTCGTGACGTTGCGGGCCCTGCTCGTCGGTTATTACGGCGGACGTATCGGCACTGCCGCGAAATCCGACACGGAAGATCTCGTGCAGGAGACGTTGCTGGCGCTGCATTCGCGCCGGGCGACCTATGACAGGGAGCGGCCGTTCACCGCGTGGTTCTTCTCGATTGCCCGTTACAAGCTGATCGACCACCACCGAAAGCATGGCGGCCGGTACAAGGCGGAAATGGAGCTGGACGAGGAGATCGAAGACGATTTCAGGGAGGATGCGATTGCAGCGCGCATGGATGTCGAACGGCTGTTGAGCGGCCTGCCGCAGCACCAGCAGGATCTGATCCGTCAGGTCAAGCTCGAGGGGCAGTCGGTGGCCGATACGGCAAGCCGCACCGGACAGTCGGAATCGGCGGTCAAGGTCGGCGTTCACAGAGGCATCAAGGCGCTGGCGGCAAGATTGCGAGGTGGAATGTGAGAGAGACTGAGGACGTGATCGACAGCCTTGTCCGGGATCTGAAGCCGGTGCCGAGGCATGCACTCGAACGCCGCTTCGCGCTCGCCATCCTGCCTGCTCTGGCAATCTCGCTGCTGCTTATGCTGGTCGTCGTCGGCCTTCGCACCGACATGGCGCAGGCGCTGATGCTGCCGGTCTTCTGGATCAAGTCCGCCTACAACGCCCTGCTCGCAATCGCCGCCTTCGCAGCCGTTTATCGCCTATACCGGCCGGATGGCTCGGAAGGCCGCTTTTTCGGGGTTGCCGCGGCTATCGTACTCGCCCTCGCCGTCATGGCGGTCATCCAGCTCGCTTTGTCGCCGGCCGCAAGCTACCCCGTGCTGGTGCTCGGCTCCTCGGCCCTGCATTGCCCGCTGCTGATCTTTGCCTTTGCCATGCCGATCCTGATCGCAAATACCTGGGTGCTGCGTGGCGGCGCGCCGAACAACCTCGGGGTGACAGGCTTCATCGCCGGCATTGCCGCCGGCGCATCCGGCGCCTGGGTCTATTCCTGGTTCTGCACGGAAAACGGCCTGCCCTTCGTCACCCTCTGGTATTCGCTCGGCATCCTCCTGACCGGTGCGATCGGCGCGCTGCTCGGCCCCCGCCTCCTGCGCTGGTAGCACCGGCTGCTTGCGGCGCAGCGTCGACAATCCTTCATCCGGCATGAAACCAGATGCAACATTCCTGCGTACTACTCCGGGGACGAGTACTGCGTACCCCCTGGATACGAAAACACAGGCAGCGAGGAATGATGGCATGGTCAGGAAAGAAAGCGTAGCCCATATCACCCGGCAAACCGCGGAACAGGGGCTGGCCAGGCTGATGATGAGGCTGCCTGCGACGCGGGGAACGATCAGAGTGGCCGCGGCGAGCCAGCCCCATTTTTACGAATTATGCGGCACCTATGGCGAAGCCTGTGCCGTCCTCGATCGCATGCGCCGGGATAGATCGGCCGATCCCGCAATCATCACCGAATACGAGATCATCTGCGCGGAAATCGAAGCCGACGTCATCAGGATCCTGCTCGGCGATCAATGAGACTTCGCAGGTGCTGGGCGGACTGCCGCCGCGATGATGCAACGCCATTTGCTGCCAGCATCCCTATCAGCTCAGCCAGTCATTCACATGGATGGAGACGCTCAAAGTATCCGTGTCAAAATGCAACGAAGTCCCATCGGAGATCTTGTAGTGGAAGGTGTCGCTCACGTCTCCGCTGAGCCCGGCGAGCTTCGCCGCATCGACCGTATAGGTGTAATCGCCGTCACTGTCGACATGGATAGTGCCGTATTTGCCGGTCAGCGTCACACCGTCCTTGTCGACGAATTCGCCATCGAAGCGGCGAAGCAGCAGGGTTCCGTTGGCCGAGCTGTCGTTTTCGAGGAGATTGCCGTAATGGGCGGCGTCCAGATCGGACGAGATTTTCAGGCTGTCATGGGTTGCGACAAGCGCAGGCGCCGTGTCCGTGTGCGTCACATCGCCGACCGCGAGACTATCGCTGCTCGCAAGCATCGTCGCCTGGGCCTCGTCGAGCGTCGTGTTGTTGCTGACGGGAAAGGTGTTCGCGGCGATGATGGTGGGGGAGATGCTGTAGGGCGTGACATCGCTGGCGATGACATTGTCGTGAAACGAGCCGGTTGCCGGCCTGTCGACCTTCAGCGCCGCCTGTGACAGGTCGTCGAAGACGTTGTTGTGAATATCGATATCTTCGCGAACGTAAGTGGGGGTGCCGACAGCGCTGATCGCCACGCCCCATACGCCATCATGGATATAGTTGCCTGATATATCGTAGTCCCGCGTGTCGCCCGTGTCGCCAAGGCCGATGGCGTAGGACCAGCTGTAACCGCCATATCCGGAGATATCGTTGTCGTGGATGGCGATGTTCGTGCCCGCCTGCGCGCTGACCCCGAAGCCGCCGCCGACCAGCATATTATCCTCGACCACGGCATTCACCGCCCGGATGAGCGTGATGTCGCCTTTTGGACTGGCAGCACCCGTCTGGTCGATATAATTCCCGCTGATCAGGATATTGCTGCTGTCGTTCATCTGGACGGCATCTGCCGTGGTGCCATGGCTGTTCGTGACGGTGTTGTTGAGAAAATTGACGCCGTTGATCTTCTCGATCCAGACGCCGTCGCCGTTCACGTCGTTGATCGTGCTGTTTTCGATGGTGATGTTCGAGCCGGTCCGGAAGGTGATCGAACCGGCCTTGCCTGCCAAGCCGGTATGATCGACCTCAACATTGCGCACGGTCCAGTTCGAAACATATCCGCCATAGATGGCTGCCCCGCCGGTGTCCGAGATCTTGATATTCTCGATGACGATGTTCGATGCATAAAGGCTGTGAATACCATCGCCAGGGCTATGGATGACTGGCGCATCGCCGACCCCGTAGCTGCCGATGGTGATCGGGGCACTCACTGTGCCGGAATATTTCAGATCGAGCTGGTCGTTGAACACGCTTCCGGCGGCGAGCAGCACGCTGTCGCCCGGCTGCAGCTTCAAGTTTTCCACCGCCCAGAACGACGAAAACGGCGTGTCCTCGCTCGTTCCGCTGTTGCCGTTGGAGCCTATCGCCGGATTCACATAATAGATTGTCATATCGCCTTGTTCTCGAATTGCCGCGCAGCCGTCTGCATCGGCTGCAACGCGTGGATCGGATGCGGTCGGGGTTAAAGGCCATCAAGAGGGCCTTCGGTATTGCCTTCACGGCGGTTGGCAGACCCTGTGGGCCTGCCTTGGTCCCGAGAAACGC